>JBBSEL010000001.1:0-29279 GCA_038239755.1 Chloroflexia bacterium
AGGCAGCGGATGGAGGGGTAGAACGGATTCTGTGGGGGCACATCCGCAAATAGGATGGAGCAGGCGGTTGGAGTCGCGGAAGGGGTGGGGGTGGTGGGTCCGGCGGTGGCGGTGGGGGTTGGCGTCGGTGAGGTACACATCGACGCATAGTGCTCGGTCAACGTCAGACGGGGGGTGCCGACGCCGTTCCAATACGCCCCGACTGCCCACACATCGTCCGCGGCCAGGATGGCAACCCCGGCCAGCACGTCATCAAACGCGCCCGGGCTGGGGCTGACCACCTGAAGCCATTCCACCCCATCCCAATGCAGGATGAAGGTGCCGACCGTTGACGCGTTCAAGGAGTAACCGACTGCCCAGGCATTGCTGGGGGACGCGGCATCCACGGCGTACAGGTAATTCCCCACGCTGCCCGGAGTAGGGCCGGGCACGGTGCTCCAACTCATGCCGTCCCAATGAAGGAGCAAGGGTTGCGTCGGAGTGGTACTAGCGTCACGATAGCTCCCCACCGCCCATACATCGTTCCTGGCTGCCCCGGCGACCCCCCGGAGCTCGTGGTCTGTGCCGGGATTAGGGCTGGGTACAATGGTCCAACTCACTCCGTCCCAATGCAGGATCAAGGTGGGGTGCGGCACCGGGCCATCGCTATCATAATCGCCTACGGCCCACACGTCGTCGGGTGCAATCGCCGTGACCGCCGAGAGCCGGTTGTTGTAGTTGCCAATGTTCGGGCTAGGCACGACACTCCACCCCTGCCCGTCCCAATGCTCGACTAAGGTCCGGGTGACTCCTGCTCCCCCCGAAATAATGCCGTACGCGCCCACCGCCCAGACATCGTTGGTGGCGACCGCTGCCACCTTCCTCAATTCGTTAATATGCGCGTCCACGCTGGGGTTCGGGCTAGGCGCGATAGTCCAACTGGCCCCATCCCAATGCATCGTCAAGGTTTGGGTTCCACCCGTCGGCACCGTTGCGTAACCGACGGCCCAAATGTCGGGCGCGGCGATGGCGGCGATCCCAATGAGCGCATTGGAGTACCTGTTTGGACTGGGGACCACCTGCCAGGCCGTGCCATCCCAGTGCTCCACGAGGGTCGCGGTGGGGCTACCCGCCGCGCTACCGACGGCCCAGAGGTCGTTGGGCGCGAGGGCGGTGAGATCGCTCAAATAATTGGGGTCGCCCGAGTTGGGGCTGGGGACCACCGTCCAACCAGGGGTACAGGACGGCAGCGGCGGGCCGGGTACGGCCCGTGCGGGGTCTGTACGATGCTGAATATTGACGAGCAGCACGACCAGCGCAGTGAAGCCCAGCAAGGTACCGCGCGTTCGGAGGAGCGGCGTTCGATCAAGCATGGGATGATGCATCCTTTCTCTGACTTTCTCATCATCCCATATTGAGCCGGAGAGATCAATCCCTGGGTACTGACTACACGACTGCTAAATGGATTCCAGGTGATACCTGTTGACACAGCAGACAGCGTGTGCCATAATAGCTCTATTCCCGCCGGTGCTCGCAGCAGGGTTATTCGGGACGAAATACCATATTTGCGACCAAGAGAAAAATAGGAATAGAGGCACGTTAAAAACAGGGCAAGCTATAGGCGTAAATTGCGACCCCTAAATCCGACTCTCTCCGAAAGGCCTTAATCCCCGCGAGGGGACTGAAACATTCCACCAGTCGGCCAGCCCGTTCGGTCGAAAAACTCCGAAAGGCCTTAATCCCCGCGAGGGGACTGAAACCACTTCACCGAATCATCCGACTTCACTTGGCCCTCACCTCCGAAAGGCCTTAATCCCCGCGAGGGGACTGAAACTCAGCCCAGGGGACGGCGTCCACCTGGAATTTGCACCTCCGAAAGGCCGTAATCCCCGCAAGGGGACTGAAATAAATCCTCCTTAAAATTGTGTGTGTGAATGGTAGATTGCCTCCGAAAGGCCGTAATCCCCGCGAGGGGACTGAAACACATGTTGCGTACCAAAAGAGAATTGCTCACGCTTTCGACTCCGAAAGGCCGTAATCCCCGCGAGGGGACTAAAACATCCTGCCGCTAGCGGTCAAAATATGCCAAACCCCACTCCGAAAGGCCGTAATCCCCGCGAGGGGACTGAAACACGACGAAGTCGCACGGATGCGAGTAGCAAAACGGACTCCGAAAGGCCGTAATCCCCGCGAGGGGACTGCACCGAATTCGTGTTTGGCACGCTTGACAATTCCTGCGGGTACTGCTAAGATGGACGCGATTGTTGCGAGCCGATAGACAGCACCTTTCCGCCGGTGCAATCGCAGGAGACCCCCTGTCGCGTGCTATCCTCAGCCTCCTTTTCGCCGACGCTGCCGGAGCGGTTGATTGACTACGGTTTAGCTCTGTTTCGGCAGGCAGCGGACGCGCCGGAGGTCGACCCCGCTGTCCTCGCCAGGTGGACCGCCTATGCCGCCGCGCTGGGGGGCACCACTCCCTCGGCTCCGGCCTCGCTCCCGCTCGTCTCGCTCCTCTCGGTGCTCCAGGCCCCCGCCCCCGCATCGTCGGCCCCTGCGCCCACGCCCGCCTATTTCCACCCTGGCCTGCTCAATCTGGCCGATGATGCGGCTATTCATCCCTCCCCGACCCCTTTGGATGCCGCTGCCCTGACCTCCGTCCTCCAGGACACGGCCAAGAAATTCGCAGATGCTTGGGACAAGCTAGACACGCCGGAACAATCCGCCGGGCAACCTGCCACCGCCACCCTCGATCGGTTTCTGGAACTGTACCGCGCCTGGGCCTGGGCGGTGCCCGCGCCGACCGCTGTGCCGGGTATCTCGCTCTACCAGTTCTTTAAAGGTGTGGTTGCCCTCGCCTACTGCGCCGGACCCGACGCGCCAACCACGCCCCCCCCTGCGCAGGTCCGGCTGGTGGCGGGCGGCATCCCCGGCATCCAGACCGTGATCTATACGGTGGCCTCGTCTGCTGCGGCGAAAGGGCTGCGCGGGCGTTCGGCCTACATCCAGTTGCTCGGTGATGGCGTGGTCCGGCGGCTCTGCACCGACTGGCACCTGCCCGCCGCCAACGTGGTCTATGTCGGCGGCGGCAACTTTCTGCTGCTGGCCCCCGCCGCGCTGCCCTCTGCGCTTGCCCCGTTGCAAGCCGCAATTGATGACGCGCTGCACCAGCAATTTGGGGGAGACCTGAGCCTGGTACTGGCCGAGCGGGAGGTGCCCACGGCGGACCTGGGTACCGCCGCCTTCGCCGGGCAGATGGCTGCGCTGCAACGGGAGGTCGCCACGGCCAAGCGGCGACCTTTCCAGCACTTTCTGGCGACCGAAGCGGGTTATGATCGGATCTTCGGCCCGCAGGATCATGTCGAGGCCACCGCAGCGGGCTGTTGCGTGGTGTGCCAGAAGCCGCTCACCGCCGCTGAGTTCAAGGCTCCCCCTCATGAAGGCGATGCCGCGGGACGCCATCGCTGCGCGCAGTGCCTGGGCTTCGAGCGATTAGCCCGTGATTTGGGCCAGGCCCGGAGGGTCGTGCTGTCGCAAGCTGAGCTGGCGGAGACCGCTTCTTCCTGGCAACGCGACCTGTGGGCGATCAGTGGCTGGCGCTATGAGTTGCGAACCGGGGAAGCGGGCGCGCAGGACGGGATGACGTTCCTGCTCAACCAGCCCGACTTCTGGACGCCGGGGGCGGATGGCTTCTGGCTGCTGGCAAACACCACCCCCCGGCTGACCGCCGCCGAAGCCGCCCATTACACCGCGCAACAGGATGACACCGACGACGAGGCGGACGCTTTCAGGTCGGGCGCGATCAAAGACTTCCACATCCTGGCCGAGCAAGGGCGCGGCGTGGCGCGCGTCGGGGTGCTCCGCATGGACGTGGACAACCTGGGGATGCTCTTGCAGCGCGGCCTGGGAGCGGCGACTCCAGATGGCCCTACGGCGCTGACGCTCCCTGCACTGGCGACCTTGAGCCAGCTCCTGGCTATCTTTTTCAGCGGGCGGCTGCCCGAGATCTGCCATCAGGTGCAGGCGACTGACCCCCGCGAGCGGCTCTACGTGATTTACGCCGGGGGTGACGACCTGTTCGTCGTCGGCTCCTGGGATCAGGCGGTGGCCCTGGCGGCGGCAGTGCGTGCCGACTTTGCCCGCTTCACCGGGGCGAACCCGCAGGTCGGCCTGTCGGGCGCGGTCACGCTGGAAGGCGCAACGTTCCCTCTCTACCGCGCGGCGGAGCGTGCCGGTGCTGCCGAAGAACTGACCAAAGCCTACACCCGAATGGATGGACATCGCAAGGATGCGTTCGCCCTGCTGGGCCGGGTGATTGGCTGGGAAGAATTTGCTGAGGTCCAGAAGTGGCAGACCCGTTTTGTCGACTGGATCGCGCCCAGTGACCCGCAGCGCCCGCCGGTAGCGCGTGGCTTGGTGCAGCGCCTGTTAGAGATTGACGAATTGCACCGCCAGACCCGCGCCAAAGCGTATAAACGTGCGCGAGATTTCCATCAACCCTTGCCTCGTTACGAGGTCCACTATGGCCGCTGGATGTGGATGCTCAGCTACAGCCTGGCTCGCACCCTGACCCGGTTGCCCGCTGGCCCGGTCCGCAACGAAGTGGCTGCCGCTGTGAAGGAATTGCAACAGGGATTTTTGGAAAAGCCCCGCCTGATCGAGCAGGTGGGCCTGGCCGCACGCTGGGCCGAATTACTCGTGCGTAAGAAGGAGGACCGATTATGACCCCCCCTGCCTCGGATGTCATCCAGACCGCCGCCGGGCACGCCGCCACGATTGTGGAGGGCCGCGATCCTGCCGCATCGCGCCTGCTGGTGGAACAAGCCAAGGCCGTTGGCGAGTATCTGAAGGCCCAGAATCTGACCACCAGCCAGATCCGCAACGTGTTCGGCACGGTACGCAGCATCGAAAGCACCTGGCGGATCGCCAGCCTGGCCTCGGTGGGGGCCGCTGAGGGATCTCCCCTGAGTACACGCACCCGCGCCCTGCATGAGTTGAACCTGCTTAAGCCGCGTATGGCCTACGCGGCCAGCCGCAACGGCGTGGTGCGCTATCTCGAACAGGTCCTCACTCCGGCGATTAACGCCGTGCTGGGCGACCCTGCCACCGACAGTGTAGCCAATGGGGATGAGGCGTTGCGGCGCTTCGGGAACTTTCTTGATTTCTTCGAGGCGATACTCGCCTATCACCGTGCCGCCGGCGGCAAGTAGAGGAGGAGACGCGCATGGCAGAGGCTCAGGCAGCTCGGCCCGACTATATCCAATTGCGGGGCCGAATTTTTCTCACCGGCAACATCCTGCTCAAAACGGGGCTGCACATCGGCGGGGCTGCCGCCACGCTCAGCATCGGCGGCCTGGACAACCAGGTGATCCGCGACCCGCTCACCGGCCAGCCCTATATCCCCGGCTCCTCACTACGCGGCAAGATGCGTTCGCTGAGCGAGAAATTCACCGCCCGTGAGCAGAACTTTGGCATTGGTCAGGGGGTGCGGATCCATGTCTGCAAGACCCGCAACGAGTATGACGCCTGCGAAGTCTGCCAGATATTCGGGGTGCCCGGCGAACTGGAGTCGTCAGGGCCGACCCGGCTGATCGTGCGCGATGTCTTCTTGACCGCGACCAGCCGCGATGAACTGAATCGCCTGCGGACAGACCTGCCCTACACCGAGGTGAAGTGGGAGGCGGCGATTGATCGCGTGACATCGGCGGCCACCCCCCGCCAGATGGAGCGCGTGCCCGCCGGGGCGATCTTTGGCCCGTTCGAGATGGTCTATAGCCTTTATGGAGATGGGGATGCTGCCCGGTTTGCCCATGTGATCCGCGCGCTGCAATTGCTGGAGGATGACTATCTGGGCGGCCAGGGATCACGGGGCAGCGGCCAAATCGAGTTTACCGCACTACAGTTGGCGATCAAGCGCCAACCCGACTACAACCGGGAAGCGGGGCGGCACCCCATCCATGCCGAACCAATCGAACGGCTGGATCAACTGCTCGAACAATTGGACTCATTGACAGCAGCGTTCGCGGCGGGAATCTGAGATGGCCGAGCGGTGGATCGTCCAGATGGCCCCTCAGCGCGGCTTCCATTTCGGGGTGCGGGGCGTCGGAGTGGAAGCCAGCACGGTTACCGGGGCATCCGACACGCTGTTCGGGGCGTTGTGCCAGGGGCTGCTTGCTGTGGTTGGGTTGGATGACCCAACCTGGGGGCTGCGGCGGTTGCTGACATTGTGTCGGGACGGCGACCCCCCGTTCCTGCTGTCATCCCTCTTCCCGTATGCCGGGCCGGTGCGACTGCTGCCGCGCCCATTAGGGCCACTCCCTCCGGCAGCGCAACGGGCGACCGGTGGCGGCAAGGCGTGGAACAAAGCACCTTATCTATCGTGGGGCTGCTTCGCGCAGGTGTTCGGCACGTCCAACAATACCCCGCCCGCCGAACTGTTCCATGAGGAGAATCTGCTTCAGGAGCGGCAGGCGTGGGTTACGCCACAGGAACGGGTGGCCCTGAGTCCATTCACCGATCTGGAGGATCCAGACGCTCCGATCCGGTTGTGGACCCACAGCGACTCGCCCCGCGTCACGGTGGACCGCCAGACCAGCCGCTCGACGGTCTACCAGGCCGGATGGGTGGCCTTTCCGGCAGGGGCGGGGCTGTATAGCATTATCGTCTGGCGTGATCCGGCGTGGCAGCCGATTCTTCGGGCCGTGTTGGATACCCTGGCCGACGAGGGTATAGGCGGGGAACGCAGTGCGGGCTACGGGCAGTTTACCGGCCACATCGAGACGGTACCCGACAGCGCCTGGCCCGGCTACACCGGTACCGATGCGGCGATGCTGACCTTGTCGCTGGTCCACCCAACGCAAGATGAGGCGAAACAACTGGCGCAGGGGTGGTATAGCCTGACCACGCGCCGGGGCTGGGTGGGCACGCCAGGCGCAATGGGGGTGCGGCGCGCCGACGTGGTGATGTTGACTGAAGGGACGGTCCTCTCGGTGCCTTCCGGCGTGTTATTTGGCGGGATGGTGGATGTGACACCCGCGACCTGGCCGGAGCACGTGCCGCGCCTGTCTGAACCACTCGTGCGTTGGGGCTACGCACTGCCGCTGGCGGTGCCGCTGGCGCAGGAGGAGTTAGCCGATGCTGCCTGCTGATCGCGCCCGACTGAAACAAAATTGGCGTTATACCCTCGAACCGCTGACGCCCCTGCATATCGGGGCTGGGGGCGATCCGCTGGTCAAAAACACCGATTTCATTGTGACCCGCAATGATGTTGTGGTGCTGGATACGGCGCGCACCTTCGAGCGTATTTATGAACGGGCATTGGAGACTCCCGCCGCTGCACCGGAACCGGCAGCCGCGCCGCTCAATCCCATCGCTGCCGCGCTCCAGAAGGCCGGGCTGCTCGATGCGGAGGACACTGCACCGGAGGAGGTAGAAACTAATCGAGAGGCCGACGTACTGACTCGGCTGGCGCAGGGAATGACGCCGCAGCAAGCGTTGGAGGCAGGATGGCTCACTGCGGACGATCTGCGCGGAGAGCAGAGTATTGTGCGCTACCGGTTGAAGCCACCATCGGGCGTGGGCGCGCCACTGCCGGAGGGGTTGGAGCCGCCGCAGATTCTACCGTTTAGCAAGACACCTGCCGGGCAGCTTTATGTGCCTGGCTCCTCGCTCAAAGGCGCACTGCGGACAGCGCTGGCGGAGGTGCTGTTCCGGGGCTGGCCGCAGCCGCTCACCGTGCAGGATACGCAGAGCCGCGGTCGGGCCAACGCCAAAGCCGCCGATGATACTGTTGAGGCGCGGATCTTCGGGCGCGACCCCAATCATGATTGGCTGCGCGCGCTCCACGTGGGCGATTCGGCAGCGGCGAGTACCGGCCCGGCGCTAAGTGTGGCGGGGACGTATTCACTGCGGGGGCAAGGTCTGCAATTCAAAGCCGGATTTTACGCAGCGCTCGAAGTGCTGCCCGTGGGGGCGACGGTGCAGGGGACACTCCGGGTGGACCGCACGCTGTTTGCGCCAGAGGTCAAAGAGCGACTGGGTCTGTGGCAGCAGGAAGAGTGGCTGACGGAACTGACTAAGCCGTGCAACACGCACGCCCTCGCGTTGTTCGCGGCGGAGAGTACCTTTTACCGCGACCACGGGTTGCCGGATGTGGGGCGGTTCTACGACGAGTTGCGGCAGCGGATCGACCATCTGCCCGCCAACCAGTGCCTGGTGCAGATGAGTTGGGGTGCGGGCTGGCGCTCCAAGACACTCGGCCCACCGCTGGAGGCGCAAGCGGCCTTCCCCGCTATTCGTGATCAATTCCGCCTGGGCTACCACAATATGCCGTTCCCCAAAACACGCCGCCTGACGCTGGAAGGTGCCGGGTACACCCGCCCTGGTGTGCCGCTGGGGTGGGTGCTGCTGACGCTGGACCCCACCACCTGATGCTACTTGCCGCCGTCGTTCGCCTGCGCCTGATCGAGCCGGGGCCACTCCCACCCTACCTGGGGCGGGCGGCCCATGCCTGTTTCTTCGAGCTAGTGAGTGGGGTGGACGAGGCTTTAGCCACCGCGCTCCATGACACCGACGGGCCGAAAGGCTTCACCGTGTCGGACCTGGGGCGGCCTCCCGGCGAACGCGACCCCGCCGTGCGCGAGTGGCGCATCACCAGCATTGACCCGACCCTGACCGATGTATTAGCCGAGCGCGTGCTGCCGGCCCTGCCGGAACGGCTGCATCTGGGCGGGCGCGCGTTCGCAGTGGAGAGCGTGACCAGCGAGGGGGGGGCGCATCCCCTGGCGGGCACGGCGGACCCGGCGGCGATGGCGGCGGCGCGGCTGTTTGGCGGGGCGACGCCACTCCCCCGGCTGGGGCTGGTGTTCCGCAGCCCGACTACGTTTCGCTCCGGGGGGCATAATGTGCCGCTGCCGCTGCCTGCGCTGGTCTTTGGCGGCTATGTGGATCGCTGGAACGCGCACATGCCGAGCCAGTTTAGCAGCCCCGATGTGCGCCGCTTTGCCGAGGAGTGCGTGGTGGTGAGCCGCTACGAGCTGGCGACGCAGTTGGTGCCGGTGGAGCCGGGGGCCGGGCAGGTGGGGTTCAGCGGGCCGTGTACCTTCACGGTCTTGCAGCGCGATAATTACTGGCTGCGGCTGTTCCACCTGCTGGCCGATTTCGCCTTCTGGTGCGGCACCGGCTATAAGACGACGATGGGCCTGGGGCAGACGTTGCGGGGCGAGTGACGAGCGGCATCTAATTTCTAGACATTCCGGTTGATAGGACGAGGGGTTCCCTGCCGATAGCTGGCGGGGAACCCCTCTCTTTGTGCCGCCCCCTGTCCACGGATTCAGCAGATTACGCCCCCTGACGGGGATTACCTCGGTTCTGATGGTGAACTGGCGAGACGCTATCGGCCTGATTATGCTCCAAAATGAGCAGTTTCAGTCCCCTCTACGGGGATTAGGCTCTCCTGACACTACTTTTACACCCTCTGGCAGCAGGGGCAAGATCCGTTTCAGTCCCCTCCACGGGGATTAGGCTCTTCTGACAGAATTGATCGCGCTTCTCGCCGTCATCATGCCCGGCAGCGTGTTTCAGTCCCCTCCACGGGGATTAGGCTCTTCTGACGCATCCGGGATGCGCCGCCCAGCTTCTATGAGGCGATGTTTCAGTCCCCTCCACGGGGATTAGGCTCTTCTGACATGGGGTGCGCCGTCGAGCCACACCAGCTCTTCCAAGTTTCAGTCCCCTCCACGGGGATTAGGCTCTCCTGACACACGGGATTGGCTCATGCACAGGTCGACTGGCAGCCGTTTCAGTCCCCTCCACGGGGATTAGGCTCTTCTGACTCACGTATGTGACCTCGTCCCAGTCAGGACCCCCAAGTTTCAGTCCCCTCCACGGGGATTAGGCTCTTCTGACTTAGGCGTAGGCACGAACAACCAGGGTATGTGGGGCATGTTTCAGTCCCCTCCACGGGGATTAGGCTCTCCTGACGTGGTGCACGAATCTTTCGCGGGTGACCACTGGTTTGTTTCAGTCCCCTCCACGGGGATTAGGCTCTCCTGACGGCGGCGCAAGCCATCTTCCAACGTGGCAACCCTGGAGTTTCAGTCCCCTCCACGGGGATTAGGCTCTCCTGACAAATGGCAAAGCAAAAGCCTACGCGGGAACAAAGAAAGTTTCAGTCCCCTCCACGGGGATTAGGCTCTCCTGACGCCGGCAGGACTAATGGGATCAACACGACAGCCGGGTTTCAGTCCCCTCCACGGGGATTAGGCTCTCCTGACACGAAGACCAGTACTCCGGTGCTGAGTGGGATGTCGGTTTCAGTCCCCTCCACGGGGATTAGGCTCTCCTGACGACTGACAGCGTGTGGCGACACCCCGGCGGATCTCGAGTTTCAGTCCCCTCCACGGGGATTAGGCTCTCCTGACCGCATCCAGATCACTCGCCCCAATTTATGCCTATTATTAGTCTGATCATTTCCGTGAATCGGCACTTGCTTTTCACGAAGCCGCAAAATGTAGCAAAATAAGGTAAAAAGCGCCGGATTTGCCGTTGCTCAGATCACTTGGGTTTTAGTATGGATCAGTTCGGCGGTCCTGTCAAGCACCCTCGCGGCTAGCGGATCGCCGGGACCCCACCTTCGGGATCAGGCGCGGCCCAGCACGCAAGCGAGAGTATAGGCGTTGTTGCTGAAGGCGTAGACCAGGATGGGGTGTTGGGCCGCCGTGTCACTGTAGAGTTGCTGGCCGAGCAGCGCGGCGAACTCTACCGGCCCGGCCACGAAGAGCCACACCGCGTCGGCCTCGCTGTGGTCCCACAATTCGCGCACGGTATCCCCGATGCACCAGGCCCAGGCCCGCGCCTGCTCGGGTGCGGTGATCGCCTGGCGGGACGCCCCGTCCACCGGGGCGGCGGTGAGTCGCCAGCGGGGGGGCGCGGGTGCCGTGGTCAGCCAGGCATCCACGGCGGGGGGCACCGTGCGCGCCACTGCGATTTCGAGGAGCACCGCCCGCTCCGCCCCCTCTTCGGTCAGCAGGGTCCTCGTGATGCGGAGATCATCGGCAGGCCCAGGCGGCCCCGTGCTGCTCACGGTCATCCCCTCCGGGTTGATCCAGCGCACCGGCACGCTGCCCTTCGGCGGGAACCGGTAGGCCAGCGCGACCGCCGCCGATAACCGCGCCTTCAGCCAGACCGTGAGCGGCACCGGGTACTGCTGCCTGGCGAGCAGCGCGTGGACATCGTCCAGGGCGGGCTGCAACTGTGCCTGCCAGCTTGCGGGGTCCGGGTCGCCCTTGGCGAAGAGCGCCGTCCAATCGCAGTCCAGGTGCAACACCTCTGCCGCAGCGGAGTAGGGAAAGGTGTGGAAGCTAACGACCAGGCCCTGCGCCTCCGCCTGTGCCCGCGCCATCCGCCCGGCCAGGGCACCCCGCAGCACGCGCGCATGGAGGGGCCGTCCCCCTACCCCGATAGGTGTCTGCCAGGAGAGCGGCTGGAGTGGGGTGAATACCTCCACAGCGGTTTGGGCCTTGGCCTGCCAGGCCCCCATTGGTGGTAGGAGCGGGACGATGGCAAAAGTCGCCTCCACCGCCTGTCGGGCGAGCGCGGCCTGCGCGGCGGGCTCCCACCATCCGGCGGTCTCCCATCCCTTCCGGCCCACATAGAAGACGACCGCATCACAGCCCCGTGCGACGAACCCTGCTAACCCCTGCCCCACCGGCAGCGGTTCTTCGGTCTGGCTCCAGCGCACCCGCAGCCCCCGCAGCCGCCACGCCGTCGCCAACTCGGCCACCGCCCCCGCGTCGTTGGGGTGCGATACGATCAGCACCGTCGCCGGATCGGCGGGTGTCAGATCGGTGCGTGCCATTGCGGGAGGGAGGTTAGGTACCGATGGCAGCGGCGTCGCCGTGGCAGGCGTAGTCAACTCAGTGCGGAGCGCTTTGAGATCGCGCCCCGCATTGCCGCCGCGCCCATGAAACAGCGCGTTCTCCAGCAGGACCAGCAAGGCCGGGGTGCCGTCGTCCAGCGCGCCCCACCCTTCCACGGCCCGTATGATCGCATCCAGGTCCACACTGATAGTCGTTGAGCGCCCCACGCCGCGCACCAGCGCAGGCGGCAGATCATTCAGCAGCAGCGCGCGCCCCTCGATAGTCTGAAACACCGGCAAATCGGCTAGCGCGGTCAACAATCGCTGGCGTTGGGCGCGGGTCAATGTGAGATCAGGCTCGGTCATGGCCCTATTGTAGCACGCGCCGGGATACCCGTCTAGCTGGTTTACCCCTGCTAATAGCGTGTCACTTGTTTAGCAGGTTGATTAGCAGTTTTCAACAGGTCTGTTTAGCAGGTAACCAGGCACGAATAGCGGGGTTTGGTCCGCAGTACTGGGGGTGCTCGCGTCCGCAGTAGTTTCCGCAGAACATCTCCGCTCACCCCTGCGGACGCGGCCCGCCTGCCGGAAAGCCCCCGGCGCTGGCGCGCCGGACCGGGCGTGGCCCGGTGAGGCTTGAGGGCGTGCGCCCTTCGTCCGGCAAGCCGCGTCCGCAGGGGTGAAGAAGCGCGCCGCGCAAACCCCCCCACAATAGACCTACCCCCGCCCCTATTTTGCAACTACTATTCAAGAGACGCATATTATGCTGATGCTGTCTACTGCTCTGCGCCATCCCATTTTGCCCGCAGGCCATAATGGGCCACGTCTTTATTATTACCTGCCAACGGCTCTAATGTGTTCTAACTGCTTGCATTTACCCACCTATTATGCTGATTTGCACTTTGCTAACCCACGTGACGAGCTAAAACTACTATGTATAGTACCATATAGTACTATAGTACTGCTTTGGCTAAAACGACCCTAAATCTATTGTATTAACTTATATAGTATGATATAATAACTATAGAAGTTAAGCAAGATGAAGTTACAATCTTGTCCCACCTTAACAACTCCATAGCTGTCTCCGGCAATACCTGACCACACTCTATCATAACGAGAGGAGTCTACCATGACAGTCGTTGCTACACGCCATCCTGTAACGGACATAGTTCCGCCCGTTCTGGCGAACACAGCACCCCGCCGCTCTCAGACCCGCTGGACTAATGAGGATATCGCCGCTCACCCCGCCCGTTATCTTCAATGGCTACGGAAGATCAACACCGAGTATTGGCTGGCGATTAACCACCCACATAGCGAGGCTGATTTTGATACAGCTATCAACGTGTGCCGAGCTTACAAGGCGCGGTATGGGGAATACACCAGCACGGGCAGCCCGGCTTTTATGCGGCCTGAGTTGCGCCGCCTGGCCGACACGATGCGCGCCACCCTGGCCCGGCTAGGCTTTCGCAACCCGGTAGATGTCTGGGAGAAGTACCAGCACTGGCAGGCCCGCGACCATTACGGACGCCACCCTGACCACACCCGCGAGATTGAAGCCCTAGAGTATACCCTGTGGCAGCGTGAGATTAGCAACACCCCGGCGATGGATGTATACGCCGATGTGATCTACAACAACGTTGACCAGGCCCTGGAACGACCCCGCCAGCACCGCACGACCTATGCCCCCACCGATGATGTGGAAAGCCCCGCCGCCCGACTTGCCTACTTGGAAACCCGAATCGCCAATTTGAAGGCGCACCGCAACAGTATCACCGCCCGCATCTGGCAAGCCGACAGGCAGACCACCCGCCAGTTAAAGCGCCTGTACAAGCGAGTCACTAGCGATTTGCAAAGCGCCCAGGCGGAACACGCCGAGCTTGACGAGCTTTTGCACCCGCAGAAATACGGCATTGTGCGCGACCCCGCCGATCAGCGTGAATTGGTTGCCCTGGCGACCCCCGATTATGGGCTGAGGACCACCCCGCCAATCCCCGACGACGGTTGCTGGCAGGCCATAGACCTGGACGACCGCCTAGCCGCCACGCTGGACTCGATCCGCCACCTGTTGAGCCTGCATACGCGGAACCAGGATGTAATCTTCGAGATGGAAACCTACCCGCAGGCGAAGCGGACCCTCGGCCATATTGCCAGCCTGACCGCCCGTTACGAACTCCAAGATGCTATTACCCACTCCATCGGCCAGCATCACAGCCAGCGGATCACCCGTTATGCGCCAGCCCCACCGCTGCCCATAGCGGACACCGCCGACGATCTGTTTTAGCTAGCCCGTGCCTGCCCCGGTCCCACCGGGGCAGGCACCTGGCCGAAGGAGCACCCATGCATAGCGAGACCCAGACCCTACGCCCGCCTATTGCGGTTCATTGTAGCGGACGCCGCGCCGACGACCCGAACTATGTCTATGTTGGCAGGCCGTCTAAATGGGGAAACCCTTACCGGATCGGTCCCGATGGTGACCGCGCCACAGTGATCACAAAATATCGCCACTATCTCTATCACCGACCCGATCTGATTGCCGCCCTGCCAGAGTTGACCAGCAAGATGCTAGGCTGCTTCTGTAAGCCTGCCGCCTGCCATGCCGATGTGCTGATCGCCGCCTGGCACTATTATGTAGGGTCACGCGCCCAGGGATAACCACTTGCCGCTCCTGACCGGAGAAGCCAAGCTAGTGGAGACGCGCCAGGCCCTGGCGCGCCAGAGGGGGCTGTGCCCCCTCTGGACTCCCCCAGCCTTGGATATTCCAGGATCGTCTACCTATTGCAGCGCTGATTATCCGTTGGCACTCTTACTGAGAAATCTTACTCCTTCCTCCCTACCTTCCATTCTGCTCTGCTTGCGGGGGTTTATGTAGCCCTATACGATTGTCATAGATTATCTGGCGGGCCACGGGGACAGCTTAAGGTAGTGGACGGCCTCAGGGTTCGGTGCTTGCTCCGCGCACACAGCTTGAGGGTTACCCTACCTGAGCACCCTCTATGATATAATGAGGCGAGCAGGATCGCACCCTGCTCGCCTCCCACTCACAAATCGAACCCTCATGGAGGTGCTAGTTGAACACCACTCACTTTTATGCCGTTGCCCCAGGCCGCTGCCGTTACCTGGGATCGCGCGCGAATCCCGAACCACTGGACCGGCTGCCTGAGCAAGATGCTTTGGCTCCCGGAGAACAGCTCCTGGCCGTGCCGCAGCAGAATCAAGAGAAGGCGCGTCGCCAGGCATTCCTCCATGCCCAGTCACTGATCACTCCCGATTTGCTAGCTTGGACCGGAGGATCTTATCTCCGGGCGCTTCGGGAAGCGGCCCGGCTTACCCTGGATGGTCTTCAGCAGGCGAGTCATGTGGTCTTTCTACAGATCTTTCGCTTGGAGCATGGCGAAGTCACCAATCCACAGTATACGACCCTGGCACTCCTAGCTTATGCCCTCGACGTTTCTCTCTGCGATCTGCTGATGCCACCCTCGCCTCCATGGACCAACCTGGCTCCTCGTACTCTCCCCTCTAACAGTTTAGATAAGTCTGCTGAGTTAGTTGAGTGGCAGGGAGGGCCGGCCACTCGTGTGCGGCGGGAAGCGTCGAACCTTTCGCAAGCGGATTTGGCTTTGGTCACTGGCTTGAAGCCCAATCAGATCTCGCTTATTGAACAGGGTAAGGCCACTAACCCCAGGTACGTCACGCTCTGCCGATTGGCACTGGGTCTCAGCACTAATGTTTGCGAGCTAGTCACCGCCGCTGCCCCTGCTCCGACGGCTCCCCCTCACTAATAATCAGGTCATGTTATGCTCTACGTAGAAGTAATAGATTATAGGGTGGGAAACCCCGCTACGCAGCAGGCGACGCTGCCGTTACGCGCTGCGCCCTACGCTGCGGCAGCGCGACCGGTACGGTCATCCACCGCCTGGAGGCGAACGGCGCAGCGGCCTGGCACAGGACCAATTGCGTAAGATAAGGTTAATCCCGTCCAATTCCTACCACGTTAGCATCGTGCCTAACGTGCGCTGGTTACTCTGGATCATGGCTCCTCCTGAAGCAAAATCCCCCTGGCGCGCGGGCCACCGTTCGTATGCATTGCGGTCTAGCACAATCCTATTGTCCAGCTGTTCGCCTTGCTTGTCCATATTGCGCTAGGCCGCAATCACTGCTATAATGGCGGCATGGGCTTAGTCTATCAAGGTCGGGCATTCCGCACGCGCCACGGTATTACCCAGAAAGAATTGGCTGCGGGCACCGGCTTGCGGGCCGCGACCCTGGTTGCGTTGGAGAAGGACCGCACCGCCCCCAGCACCCCCACCCTGGAATTAATTATAACCTTCTTCCGTGCACGGGGGATCACCTGTGCAGTGGGCGATCTGCTCGTCTACCAGGAGCCACCCACCCCGGAGGAGCACGTCCATGGCTGATAATCTACCACCTACAACCCCTTTCGATGCCCTCCGCCACGTGGAGGGCGACACCGAGTATTGGAGCGCCCGCGACCTGGCTAAGCTGCTGGGGTATCGGAACTGGCAGAACTTCCAGGTCGCGGTCAAACGGGCGAGCACGGCCTGCGAACAGAGTGGGCATGATCCCGCCGACCATTTTATTGAAACCAATAAAATGGTCACCGTCGGGTCGGGGGCCCACCGGCGCATCGCCGATTGGCATCTCTCGCGCTACGCCTGCTACCTGGTGGTGCAGAACGCGGACCCCGCCAAGCCCATCGTCGCGCTCGGCCAGACCTACTTCGCCGTGCAGACCCGACGGCAGGAAGAGGCGGACGCCCTGGCGCAGCTTTCCGAAGCCCAACGCCGGCTGCGGCTGCGCGGCCAGGTCGCGCACCATAACCGGGAACTGGCGGACACCGCGCGGAGCGCGGGCGTGATCACCGGCGCGGACTTCGCCGTCTTCCAGGACCACGGCTATATGGGCCTGTATAATGGCGAACGGGCCCGCGACATCCACCGGCGCAAGGGACTGCGGCCTGGCGCGCCCATCCTGGACCATATGGGCAGCGAAGAACTGGCGGCCAATGACTTCCGGGCGACCCAGGCGGAGGCCAAAATCCGGCGCGAAGGGATTCAGAGCCGCGCCGCCGCGAACCAGGCGCATCAGGAGGTCGGCGCGGTGGTGCGCCAGACCATCGCCGACCTGGGCGGCACACTGCCGGAAGACTTGCCCACGCCAGCGGACAGCATCGCCCAACTGACGCGCCGCCAGGCCCAGCTCGACGCTGGGCAGCAACCACTCTTCGGGGAGGACGAGATCGCGCCGATCAAAGAATCTTGATCGGACCAAACCCACCATTCCTGACTTCAAGCGCAAAGTAGCATCAGTGGTACAACACACTACTCTCTTAATAGGGATAGTTGCTCAAGTCCCCACAGACAAGTATCCAGGGAAATACGCCTGTTCAGAGGGAGTCCTGATCTCAAGAAAGCAACTGTTTACAGACGTGTTTTCCTTACTTCGCGCTTGAACTCAGGAATGGTGGGTTTGGGCCTTTCAGGGGTGCATGCTGGTAGGTGTGTGCTCATTCAGGCAGGAGCGCGGATAACTTGCCGGTTTGCGAACCCAATAGTTGTGGTTGATACAGGCCTAGGGTAGCGGCGAGATCACGCAACACAGCGGCGGGTTCGGGACTACGGGGAATAGGTGTACGGTCTATCAACCCGTTATAATGCATATATGCACTAATCAGTTTGAAGAGCGTGGCGCAGCGAGCTACTCCCCACGCAGAGGGGGTGCCATTATGGCATCCCCTTCTTTGTTTACGGTGTTGCATTGGGGAATGGGGGTGCCATTATGGCATCCCCTGCTATTAACGATGCGCGGGTTTGCCAGCAGTTATGTCGCCCGTGTCCGGTGTGCTGTGCTGCAAGATTTGTGTAAGCACGGCCAATGTGTCATCGGGTGCGCGCTGATAGGCTTGGGCGAGCCGGGCTAACAACGCCGATAGATTCCCAGTGCGTGACTCCAGTGGGCGGGGCAAGTAGAGGCCCAGCGCCGCCGCTAATTCTCGGAGGGCCGCAGCATCGGTTGGAGTGAGTGAGATAGTCGTTCGGTTCATGCCCGTATTATAGTACATACGTATGCATAATTTAAGCAATCTGTGCTATTAGCTTGCTTGTCAGTAGGGATGGGCGTCCCCCGAAATACCAACGCGGTCAAGCCCACGACGCTTGACCGCGTTGGTATTTCGGGGGGGTGAGAAACCAACGATTTAGGAAATGGTCGTGGGTACACAGGCTGACCTGCGACCGCTAGCTCGGAAAGGAGCTTCTCGATGACTATGCGCAACAATCGCCCCGCAACGACCCCGACGACCCCTTCTTCGGCCCAGGACCCGGCCCCCAGTAACGACCGCCCCCAGAAGCGGGAGCGCGGGATGAACAAGATCTTCCTGCTGGGCCGCATCGGGCGAGAGCCGGAGGGCAAATACACGCCGGACGGCACGCTGGTGGTCACCGCCTCGTTGGGAGTCAACACCTACCCCAACGCCCCCACCGACTGGTTCAACCTGGTCTTCTGGCGCAACACCGGTGAGTTGGCGTTGCAACTGCTGGAGAAAGGGGCACGGGTGCAGATCGAGGGCCATGTGCGGGTGAAGCCGTACATCGACACGCGGACCAACGAGCGCAAGATCGCCCATCAGGTGGAAGTGGTCGAGTTCGTCATCGTGGATTATCCGCAGGGATCGCCCCGCCCGGCGCACAGTCGTGCCGAGCGGCAAGCATCTGGGCCGGATACCGACGGAGCCGAGACGGACCTGGCGGAGGTCGCGGACCAGTTGAACGATCTGCCTCTTTAGCCGGAGGTCTGTCGGTCACTGCGCCCTGGCAGAAGGAGGCACCCGACCCTCTTCTCTGCCGGGGCGCACTTCGTTCCAGGCATCGTTCCCGTCAACCAGGCCGCCGCTATCCGGTAATGGGGTCGCATCGCGGATGCACCGGGCGCGGAATGCGTGCGTGCCCAAACGACGGACACCTCCACCCTACGCTCGCCGCGCCCCTGCTGCCCTGTGCGCCCCCGCCTAGGGGAGCGGCACGTCGATCGGGATCGCTGTGTTGTAGTCGCTGAAGACCGAGCTGCGCCGGTCCTCCGACCGGTCACCGCCGGATTCCGCGACCGTGCTGCTCACCCGCTGGTAGGGCAGGCCGTCGCCCGTGCCAACCCAGAGCGTGTTCGTGATGGTCAAAAGGATCGGCGTGGTGATGTACTCGTAGACGCGCATGGCCGTGCCGTTCAGCGTGGCACTGCCCAGCAGGCGCGGGTCGCTCATCGTGTCCGCCACCCCGTCCACTCCGGTGCTGTTATAGAAGATGTTATTCATCATCTCCGGAGCGGAGAGCCCGTTCTGCACCGCGGTCCAGGTGCCGTTGGACTGCTCGTAGGTGGTGTTCCCGCTGCGGATGGTGACGAGCGGTGCGCCGGAGAGGTCTTGCTCGGTCACCCGGTAGCGGTCGGGCAGCACGAAGTCGTAATCTGCCGTGAAGTTGGAGGACACCACGCCGTTGCTGAGGATTACATCGCTCCAGTGTACCCGGCACGATTTCACCTGGCCCTGCGCGCGCAGGGCGGCGAGGATCGCCTCCTTGGCAGCGTCGCTCGTCCCGGCTTGGTCGCCGCTGATGGGCGTGATCCCGGCGGTGATCGGCGCGGTCGCCGCATCACCCACGGTAGGTGTCGGGGTGGAGATCGCCGGAGTATCCGCCGGAGTCGCTGTCGCTGAGCTGCTCCCCGAGGGGATCGCCGTGGCGGCGGGGTCAGCGGTCGGGGCCGGGTCCCCGCCGCAGCTGGTCAAGATCAGCAGCAGGGGCACGAGCAGCAGCGCCGCTATTTGGCGGTGCGCGGCCAACAAACGTCGTTTCATTATTGGCTAGGTCTCCTGTGTGGTGGGCGTTAAGTACGTCGCTCGAAACAAAGCGGCGGTACGGATCCGGGGCAGTGCCTTGGGGCAAAGGGATAATGGCGGCCCAGGCAGGTCTGTCCCGCGATGGGCGCGGCAACCGCCGGCCATGCCCACCGACGCTCGCGGCTCCGGGGACACCCGCCCAGTATAGCACACCCGTTCCAGCCGCCCAAGTACGCCCAGGTACGTTTATTTGCTGCGGATGATCGCCCCAATAACCGCGCGGCACCATCCAGTCCGACTCTCCAGGCCGTCCACCGCGCGAGCGCCCAATAATTCCGCCAAACATGGCGGAATTAGGTGGCGGAATTATCCGCAAGCGCCGACCGCTGTTGCCAACCCGGCTGGGGTGTCTTGGTCCGTGTCGGCTGGCCGGCCTGGCCGGCGGCACACGCCCGGGGTTATCGGGCGGACGCAGTCGGACTACTCGGTTGACCCATCAAGGCGAGGTAGGCTTCTTCGAGCGTCGGGGTCGCTGGTTGGGCGGCGGCGCAGGGTGGCGCGCCCACGACCCGCACCCGCGTCCCCGCCGCATCCCGCACACTGCGGGCGGCCCGCCAGTCCGGTGGCGGTACCTTGTCCTGCGGCAACTGGATCTCCCAGATCTGCCCGGTGGCCGCCGTCATGAGCGTTTGCGGGCTGCCGGTGACGCGGACTGGCCCGGCGGCCCGCACGGCCAGGACCGGGCAGGTGGTGACGACATCTTGGGGATCCGACCACAGGGGGACAAAATTAAGTTATGTGATCTTTGAGCACGCCGCAGCAACAACTCCCCCCCTGCTCTGGTTTCTTCCTTATCGTCCGGTCCTCAACGACCCTAGCGGAGACTGGATTCTGTGCCTAAAAAGCCGAACCATGGACGAATAGCTACGGGGATGGTTCGGCGGCGTACCCTCAGTAAAGCTGTTGTGGCGTAGCAAACCGGGACCTACTTTCAGCGCAATTCGGGATAGTTACCCAAATATGCACGGGTCTTTTTTTGTTACGGGGCTTTCCTTTTGTTCTGATGAGACCGAAGCAGCTAGCTGCAATGCGTAATCACAGGCCTGTTCCATAGACATTTGCTGACCTACTACCCAGGAAACCGTTAACTCTTCGCGGCTTAGAGCTTGCTGTATAATTCCTAAATTTTGGTCATACACTAATTGGTCGGCTGGCTCTAATTGTGCTTCTACAATCTTGGCTAGGCGGTCGACAGCTCCCAACAACTGTGCGCTCTGCCTCCATGCTTCTCGGTGTACATGCACCCCGGCCAATCCGGCCAAACAGGCGATGATGCCCAACCTATCTCCCTGGGTTCGAAATAGAGTTAAACTGTCTGTCAACAGAGCAACCGCTTGGTGCCAATCTCCACGCCGCTGCGCTAAATGGCCCAGGTTGTGGAGTGCGCTCGCCGCACTCTCCTTATTGCCAACCTCTTGATTGAGCCTGAGACTCTCCTGGTTGAGTGCCCACGCGAGTTCATACTCATGCTGGCATCTGGCCACTTCTCCTAAGTTAAGGAGCGCGAGTGCGGTGCCCCACTTGTTCCCTAATGTGCGGTGCAGCGTCAGGCTCTCCTCATACAAGGACTGGGCGGTGCTATACTCTGTCTGAGCCAAGGCTAAATCCCCTAACCAGGAAAGGGTTAAGGCTGTACTCCACGGATCGTGTAACTCGCGTTGGATCACGAGCGCCTCCTCAAGCAGTTGTGCAGCAGCAGGGTAGTTCCACTGTCGTAGTGCCACGTTCCCCAAACCACTCAGCGCCAGTGCTATACCGTACCGGTTGCCCCACTGGCGGTATAGCTGCAAACTCGTCTTATAGAGAGTCTGGCCCAGCATATAGTCACCCTCGCTGCGGGCCAGATGTCCGAGTACCAGGACCGCCTCCGCCATACTGTTGGTATCACCGAGTGCGCGTGCCTGAGCCTGGCTGGCTACTAAATGCTGACGGGCTGTGGGATAATCCCCTTCTCGATATGCTGTCAGCCCAAGCTGGCCGCGCGCCACCGTGCTAATCTGCTGGTTTCCGCTTTGCTCCGCAAGCGTGAGACTTTCTGTGCTGAAGGCCCGTGCTGCTGAGTAGTCACCCTGATAGTAGGCCAACCGACCGGCTTCATACAAGGCGGCCGCGTTCTCGGCTAATCCTTTATCGGCGACCCGCAGAAGCTCAGTTAGCCGTCTACGCCCCACACTAAAATGCCCGTGCAGTTGCCAGAATTGGCCTAAAGCCGTTGCTAATTGTAATCCTGATCTACTATCATGTTCCAACGCCCAAATGAGTGCATTTTGGAAATTGGCATGTTCCAACTCCAGGCGCTCCAACCAGCGCAATGACTGTGCACCCAAGAGTTCGCTACGCGCTTGTTCAGCGAGTTGGAGAAAGAACCGCAGAAAACGTTCCTGAACTTGGCGGGCTTCCCCCTCTTCCTCCAGCCGATCCAGGGCGTACTCGCGGATCGTTTCGAGCATATGAAAGCGGGGATTGGTATCAGAACTAATATCGACCAACAATAAGCTGTGATTAACCAGCGTAAGTAACTGGTTAAATAACTCCTCCGCGCCGCGCGTAGCTACGTATGGCGCCCCGCTACATACTGCGTCCACCGCTTCTAAGTTATAGCTACCGCCGAATACGGCCAGCCGCATGAACAACTGCTTAACTGCTTTAGGCAGCAGATCGTAACTCCAATCCAGAGCACCCCGCAGGGAGCGTTGCCGGAGCGAAAGATTCGTGGGCGCGTTCACCGGCAGAGGGAGATGCTGTTCCAAGCGGGTCAATATGCTCGTGGGCGATAGAATTCGGCTTTGTCCAGCAGCCAATTCAATCGCCAACGGCAAGCCGTCTAAGCGGCAGCAGATGCCCGTCACAGCCGGGGCATTTTCTGCCGTCAACCGGAAATCCGAGCAAGCGGCCTGCGCCCGGGCGACGAAGAGGCGGATGGCCTCAGATTGTTGTAACTCTTCAATCGTGCAAGTGTGGGTCGCGTCAGGAACGGTCAGCGGCGGCACCAGGAAGACCTGTTCGCCATAGAGGCCCAGTACTACGCGACTCGTTACAAGCATTTTTAACCCTGCCGCGCTTTCCAGCCAGTCGGTGAGCAAGGGTGCCGCTGCACTTACTTGTTCAAAGTTGTCCAGCACCAGGAGGATCGGATGATCACTTAAATAGGTTTTGAGGCTTTCCGCTAGTGATTGGCCCGCAACTTCCCGCAGGCCCAGCGCATAGGCAACGGTTGCTACTAGAAGAGCGGCATCACGGACACCCGCCAAGGCTATAAATACGGTGGCCGGGCGGGTGCCGCCCGGCAGATCCGCCACGGCCTGGCAACTCAAACGTGTTTTACCAACGCCTGGCGGGCCAATGAGGGTGAGCAAGCGCACGTCCGCTTGCTGTAAAAGCGCCTGTATGGCCCGGACCTCTTGGTTACGCCCGATGAAGGAGGTGAGGGGTGTTGGGAGTTTCGGCCCGGACCGAGTGCGAACCTCTGCCTTCGGGCCTCTGACCAGAGGCATGGGTGACCCACAGGCGGCCTCGGCGGTGCGCGCCCACAGCATAAACAGCTGCGCCTGCTCCGGTGAGAGGTTGAGTTGGTGGGCGAGGGCTTCGGCCAGCAGCGGTGATGGGCGACGAGTGCCCTCCTCGATTTTACGGAGGGTTATAGAAGCACAGTTCACACGATCTGCTAGTTGCTTACGGGTAAAATGTAAAGCAAGACGCTGTGCTTGGACCCACTCGCCGAACGATAAGTAGTCTTGCATCATTAGCTTTCTCGTGTTGAGGCGATTCCACTGCAATACTAACATTACTCAGTAGTTGGGACTCAACAGTCGGGGATACAAAAGTTGTATCACTTAATTGTATCACAAAATACCAGTCGCGCACTTGTAATCCAGCAACTTCAGCCCTATGATTTATCTCAAGGGTTATTGAGCGGTGAGACGCGCGCGCTCTTCTTCTAACAGATCCGCTTGTAGAGCTGAGGGGGTGGCTGTTGACGGACCTTATACACGCTGAAAGGAGCACCATGATGTTGACGAGGAGCCTGCGTTTAAACCTGTTCATCGCCCTAGCATTGCTGTTCAGCATGATGCCAGGGGTATCGGCTACAGCGGCTAAAACGGATACAGCAAGCCTCTCTGACGCTCGATGGATACCGATTGTTACTTTACCAGTGGGCGCCGGCAGCGGTCAGGTCGGCTATGTATTAAATGTCGAGGGTGGGGCGAATCGCGGCCCGCAAGCACTGAGCGTCGCCCCTGATGGCAGGATCTATGTCCTTGACTCGGTCCAACAGCGCGTTCATCAGATTTATAACGGCCAGGTCGAGCGCACCATTTCGCTACCTTTTACACTTTATCCGTTAGATATACTCGCTATGCCCCAGAGCATGTATATTTTGGATAGTGATCATCGCATCCTGAACGTCGATTACGGGGGAACCCTGCTGCGCGCCTACGCGCTGCCGCCGGGTTTGCTAGCGGATCAAGTTTACCGCCTGTACAACCCGCCGGGTTCTAATCGGGTTGTCCTTTGGGCGGCGAATTACCGCCAGTTTGACTTGGCGAACCTGCCCAGCTCGGTCGACCTCCAGGCGGGGGTTGGAATTAAGGATTTCAGTCTCAGTGGCATCGCGGCCCCCAATGGACAGCGCTGGCGCGGCCAATTAGGTGGCGTAACAGCGAGTAATTTATCTACTACGGACAATCGGACCAGCGTCGATATCGAGGCGAAGGGCATCTTTGGCACAGCACGCCTGATCGGCTTCGATCAAGCAGCGCAGCCTTACATGCTGGTAGAGGATCTCTATGATGCGAAAGGTACTCTGGGCGTCGAAGAGACCGTCCGGCGGTACAGCAGCAACGGTCAGATGACCGGCGTGGTACGCCTATCGGGTGAAGAATTTGTGCTGCCACCAACACGATATGTCGTTATTAACGCCGATGGCTCGCTATACGTCCTCGTTCCCCGTAGGAACGGCACGACCATTTATTAGGTAACCCTGGGCCAGACGTATACATCGCTGGCGAATCGGGTGATGCCTTTAACTGATGAGCCTGTAAGTGATGTTATGCCAAACCCCCCAACGGCCTCGTTCCGCAGAGATGTGCGCGACAATGCATTGACGATGGCCAATTACCAATGGACGCTGGCGACCAAATACAACTTTTTCAGCGATGGTACGCCGCGTCCTAGCGATGCCAGCCAGCCTACTCAAATGTCTACGAAAGAGGGGACGGTATTACAGGGAATTCCGTATACCTGGGGTGGCTTTGACAGCCCGTGGACGCATAGCGATGCCCAGGTATGGACCAATTGGAGCGATGCGCTTAACCATTTTAGTACGTATGGCCCCTTGATCGGCAAGACCAATACCAATTGTGGTGTAATACTGTCCCGCTGTTGGCCTAGCGGAACCTACGATGGCAGCGCCGGGATCGACTGCTCAGGCTTTGTGGCGGCAGCCGTGGCAAACCAAGGCCAAGAATTTACATTTACCAACAAGCCCAATACCACTACTCTAGCGAGCAGCGGTTATGACTGGAATGGCAATCCTAGTGTGGCGAATTCAGTGCTGCGCGCGCAGCCGATGAACTTCTTTGTGACCACAGGCGGCACAGAGACCGGTGCTCATACTTTGTACTATGAATACGGTGCGCCGGATGCACAAAGCATTTACACCCTAGAATCGACCGTCAGTTTGCCGAATCCGCAGGGTGCCAAGGAATACAGCAGCCGTAGCTGGGCTTACTTGCGTGGATGGCAGAAGCACCGCTCGTGGATAGCCCGGAACTACCTGGGGATTGGCGGTGATGGTCCCCGCGAACCCCGGTACACGCCAGGTGCTGGGAGTGGACTATATGGGCTTCGTGGACAGAGCATCTGGTATCAATTCTCGGTCGGGGGGCCAACCGTCGTTACAGTAAACAATGTTTACTACGGCGACCCCGATTTGTACATCTACAATGGGGACCCCCGGAGTTCCACCGCAGAGCTTACGCTGATTGGCAGTTCCAAAAATGTAGGTCCTGACTCAGTCTCCATCAGTTCTGCGGGAACCTACTGGGCGCGGGTGTACATCTACTGGGTAAATTACGTTGGCACCCCCGTCACCTATAATATTGGCTGGTAGTTCCCGCTAATCCTCAGCCGAAGTAGGGGCGCTTTGTAAAGAAGTGGCCCCTACTTCAAGCGTGGTAGGAGCGTAGGAGGTAAAGAGCATGGTTTCTTTGCGTCGGAACCCGGTTTTTTATGCTTTGTTGCTACTGCTGCTCACGGTGGGCCAAGCCTGCGACTCCCTCGCGTCTGCGCCCTCTCCCGTACCCGTTGCGGCACCGTCAACACCCGGACAAGCGACTCCATCTGCTACAGTGCAAAATGGGAAAGAGGCGATACGGCTCATCCCTGACGAAGCAGGTTATCAATTGGAAGCATCCTCAGGGCTAGTTCGTGTCACCGCATGGCTTAACGCCGCTCTCTTGTTGGCGAACTGGTCTGATGCGAGTACTGATACGGTGACTGCTTCCTACCTCATCGATCTCACGACAGGCCTTGTGACACCGTTAAAGACGGTCGTTAGCGGCGTGGCCGTTCCTCAGCGAGAGGGCCACGCTGCAATTGTGTTACAGGGAAACTTCAGTTCCCCCGAGGAAGTACAAGCCGCCCTGCTCGATGTGCCAACGGCGAGTATCCAACCGATATTTGCGCTTGATCCGGGGGTAAGTCAATGGGCCGGTCCCGCGGATCGTTCCTGGCAGTTCGGTGCGGTGCCCGGTGTACTAAGTGCTGTTTGGATTGGTCCTGATACAGTGGTGTTGACCGCTACTCCGCAAGACGAGCACAATATCTCCAATTGGGGTAAGGTTGTGTTGGTAAATATAAAGTCGCACACCGTGCAAACACTAACTGACCACGGGCAGTTAGCCGCAGCAATGCCCAACGGCAATTTGCTCCTCCAAGATGGCTGGGTCGATGCGGGCCTGCAGCTTCTCCAGCCGCCCTATGATCGCCCGCCCACGCTCGTTACCCCAGCAGGTCCATGGGCGTGGGGATGGGCGGTTAGCCCCGATAGTCAAAAAGTAGCATGGTGGGAATTACAGCCCCCGGCTGGAGATTGGTCACACCGTTTGCCCCATATGTGTTGTAGCGGTGATCCACAACCCCGCGTCGAAGCTCTGGCAATTTGGGATCAGGCGACAAAGCAGGTCCGCCGTTTCTCTGTTCCTACGGTTTCATGGGCACGGGATATGCGCTTATATTGGCGGGCGGATAGCCGGGCGTTATTCTTCACCGGAGCACCCCCGGACAACCCATCGCAGATTGCTCTTTTTCAAAGCATGTTCGATGGACAGCAAGTTCTGCTTGCGCGTTATGACTGGTCGGGAAATATTAAGCTAGAAGCTGAAGGTTCTGATGGCACTCTCTATTATCAAGTCAGTGGTCGGCAAGGCCAAAACGATAGTCAGCTTATTCGTCGGGCTGCCGACGGTACTCAGACAATTCTCCGCGAGGGAGTACCAAGCGACTATTATGTGGATAGAGGCCGGCTGATCAGTGAGCAGGGCAGCAGTCTGATCGTGCAGGACTTGGTGAGTGGGGAAAGCTGGCGCTTGGCGGTGCCCCTCCAGGGGGCGTTGTTATCCCTTGATGGACGGTGGGCGGCAGATACAGGAGGCGCGCCAATTATTCGTCTAGTCAGAGCTAAGTGACAGGACTTACCCGGTGGGCACTCCCACGTTATGATCAACTTGAAAGGTCACGTTGCGGGATGGTCACGGCTCTCTATACTAGTACAGCTAGGCCTAAATAGGCCTAAGGTTTAGGCGACCAGGGCCTTCCCGCAGTAGGTCCAGGCAAAGGGCTTCGCCATCGTCCGATTGTAGTACTCAATAAACGCCCGGATCTGCGTCTCCAAATCGGCCAGCGAGGTGAAGTTACCCCGCCGCAGCAGCTTGCGCACCAAGATCCCCAGCCCGATCTCGATCTGGTTGAGCCACGAACTATGTTTCGGCGTGTAATGGAACACGATGGTGTGGGTCGGGTCGCGCAGGAACGCCGCGCGACTGTCCATCGTCGCCAAGATCCCCTGCTCCCCTTTCACCCCCAGATCGGTCGTCACTCCGGACATGGCGGCTACATAGCGCACCAGGCTCTCCGAGCAGTGAATATTCAAGTTGTCCACCGCGAAGTGCCAACGCGTCACCGCCGGATCGCTGCTCACCAGGCCCGCGATATGGCCCAGGAAATCTTCCTCCTTGCGCGTCGGCCCGATGGTCGGCCCCACCACCTGCCCCGTGACCACGTCCCGGCTCAGGATCGCCGCCAGGGTCCCGTGGCGGATATACTCAAACTCCCGCCGCTCGACATGGCCCGGTTGCGGCGGCAAGCCGGGGTGCTTGCGCTCCAGGGCTTGCACCCCCGTCATTTCGTCAGTCGAGAGTACCCGTTCCCCCGCCGCCGCTAAGGCCGGCGCATCCCGGTAGAGCGTACAAATGTCCGTGATTTTGGCGTCCAAGTGCTCATCGTCGATCGGGGGCGTCAACCAATAGCGGATGCGGTGCGGTTGCAGGTCCCCCTTTTTAGCAACCGGGCCGCATGCCGGGGGGAAATGCGGTCCAGGATGCCTTGGTGGATGATTTCGTCGGCGAGTTCGCGGGCGGTCCACTGGCTCAGCGGGCGGGTGGTGGTCGCCGGGGCGGCACAGGCCAGGGCGACGATTTGGCAGGTCTGTGCGGCGGTAATGGTGGCCGGACGCCCCGGGCGGGGGGCATCAGTGAGCCGGTCGGCGACGGGCAGATCGGCCAAGGAGGTGGCCTGCAAGCCGCGCCAGCGGTCGCGCCAGAGGCGGACGAGATCGAGACTAACGGCGTACTGGCGGGCAATTTGGGCATTATTGAGCCCGGCGGCGGCGGCCAGGACGACGCGGGCGCGCAAGGCCACTTGTTGCGGGGTAGAGTGCTGGCGGAGCAGCATCTCCAGGGCCGCCTGTTCCTCGGTCGAGAGACAAACAGCGAGGGGTTGGGGACCGCGCATGGGAACCTCCTAGAGAAAGGGTTAAGCAGCCAGAGTAGGGACATGCCCCTATTATACCATAGGTTCATTTGGGCCGCACTGTACTAGGCGCATGACCATTACCTCGGCGACCCCTTACAAAGCGGGAGTCGGGTCTGCCACCACCGATCTTCCAGGAAATTGGCGACGAATTTGTGGTCAGTTTTCACGGTCCAGGCGTCATACCACCGCCTGTTATTACGGACCCCACTCTGGAAAAGCGTATCGGGCGTCCTCCGGCACCCCATTCTTCCTGGCGTATCTGATCCACGCCTGGTCCGCGTGACGGAGCGACAACTGCGTGCTCTGGAATTTGTCCAACAGCGTGGCCGGATCAGCAACGAGGCGTATCGTGAGTTAGTGGATACAACCGCCCGCACAGCGGCGCGCGATCTCTCCGATCTGATGGAGCGTAGCCTGTTAGGGACTCGGGCGTAATAAATTATACCGATTTAAGGGGTAAGCACTTAAAACATATGGTTCAATTATTAATGGCGAGTGGCATATTTG
>JBBSEL010000002.1:0-28468 GCA_038239755.1 Chloroflexia bacterium
CGGAGCCGGGCGAGTTCGCGCCCGCTGCGGGCCTCCCACACCCGCGCCGTCCGGTCCCCGCTGGCGGTGACGATCCAGCGCCCGTCCGGGCTGAACGCCGCGCTGCTCACCGGATCGGTATGGCCCCGGAGCCAGGCGTATTCCCGTCCACTGCGGGCCTCCCACACCCGCGCCGTCTCGTCATGGCTGGCGGTGAGGACCCAGCGCCCGTCCGGGCTGAACGTCGCGCTGCTCACCCTATCGGTATGGCCCTGGAGCAGGGCGAGTTCGCGCTCGCTGCGGGCCTCCCACACTCGCGCGGTCCGGTCCCTACTGGCGGTGACGACCCAGCGCCCGTCCGGGCTGAACGCCGCGCTGGTCACACTACCTGTGGGATTACGCCATGTCCGCCAGAGCAACCAGCCGGTCAAGACCCTGTGCAAGGTATCTTCGGCAAGGGCCAACGCTGCGCCCCCTAGTGGGCGGGCGTTCTTGACCGCTTCTGCCGCCAGCAGCGCGGCCCGTTCTCGGTTGCTGTTGATCTGGCCCACCGCATATGCCGCCAGCGCCTGCACTCGCGCCACCTGCGCCTGGTGTTCCGCCCGCTTTGCTGCATCTTCGGCCTGTTGTCGTAAGTCCTTCTCCCGCTGGAGTGTCGCCTCCCGTTCTCGCTGGCGGGAGTCCACGGCTTGCCGGCTCGCCTCCACGAGCGCCTGCATCTCGGCGGTGTAACTCAGCACGGCAGCCGCCGGACTCGCCAACCAGGTCTCAGCCTCCCGCAACTCCACTTCGTCCAGCAGACCTGCCTCTCCCCGTCCATGCCGCACCCACTCCGCCGTCTGGCCCTCCAGGCGGCGCTTGCCCAGCAACGCCTCGGATTGGTCAGTCAGCCACTTTGCCAGGCGCGGCCAGCCCGTAATCAGCGCCTCGTGGGCCAGGTCTACCCGGCGTGGCCCTCCCTCTTCCCCACCGCTCGTCGTCAGCAGGCGGCTATTGATCAGGGCTTCCAGCGTGACCACGAATTGGCGGGGGTCGTCGGTTGCGGCCTGTAGCGCGCTTTCCGGCTGCTGGCGACGGGTGTCGGGCCGCCCCTCCCCCAGCTGCACCAGGCTGAGAAAGATGCGGCGGGCAAGGCGCTGCTGCTCCGGTGTCAGGTTGGTATAGGTGTTATCCGCCGTTTGGGCCAGGATCGCCGCCAGCGGTGCCCTGTCCTGGCTGCCCAGAGCGGTGTAGGCGGCTAACGGTAAGGTACCATCACGCACCTGCGGCCAGAGTTGCTGCAACGCCACTTGTAGCAACGGTAAGCTGCCGGACTGGCCCACCGCGTCGGCCACCAGCCGCTCGATCAGCGCCGGGTCGAGCGTGACCCCCACCGCGTTCGCCGGGTCGCGGATCACCTGGCCCAGTTGTTCGCGCCCCAGCGGAGCCAGTTCCAGCCGGTGAGGTGGTACCAGCGGCCAGAGGGGGCAGCTCATCAGGTCGCCATAAAAGTCGGCCCGGACGGTCAGCACCACCCGGCCCGCAGGTTGCATGATCAGTTCCTGGAGCAATGTAAAGAACTGCTCGTGCTGGGCCTGTTTTTCTGGCTCCTCGGTGGTGAGCGCGAACACCTCCTCAAACTGATCCACAAAGAGCAGCAAGCACGCTCCCTCGGGCAAGGTCTGCTGATAGTTCCGCAACAGGTCGCCCAACGGCTGCGGATCGTCCGCTTCCCCTCCCAATTTACTGATCAACCGGGCCGCCGGTGCTTCGCCGGGGCGCATATCAACGATCTGCCAAGTGCCTGCGGGTGCTCCCTCCTGCAACGTAGGTAGCACCCCGGCTTTGACCAGAGAAGATTTCCCCGTCCCCGATGGCCCGACGACGACCAGTAGCGAGTGCTCCCGCAGGTGGTCCACCGCCTGTTCGATCTCCATCTTGCGGCCAAAGAAGAACTGTTTCTGCTTCTCGTCGAAAGCTTCCAAGCCCGGATACGGACAAGGCGGCGGCAGTTTAGCAGGCGTTGGGGCAAATAATACCGCGATTAACCGTCGCAATTCGCCTTCTAGTTTGCTGCCCGCAGCTAAGCTGGCAGCATTCTCCATGACCATGCGGAGTGGCGGCGTATCGGTCGGGTTCGTCGTCCAGCGGTCGCACGCATCAACGATTTCATCAAGGTCGACGCGTGGTGCATTCGACTGCTCAAGGGTGTCACGGAGGCTGGGCGGTAAATCGCGGATGAGGCCCTCGCGCCCGGCTCGTGTTTTGAGGGTGGGCACCTTCAGCAGAAGGTTCAGCAGCGTCTGCCGTGTTTCATGGTTTAAGCGATTAGCTCGACGGTCTGTACTCATACCCCTCCCCTTCCCCGCGAATCATCCTGTCGCCTGTAGTATAGCATACGACGCCGGGTTTAGGAATGGAGGATGACCCGCTAAACCGCTGGCCTCCCGCCGCGCTCAATCGCATCTTCACCTCCAGTAGTCCAGGCAGCTATTCTGTCGCCGCCCACCTCCCCTACCCCGATACTGCACTGACGCCTCAACCCTATATTATTGCTATCTCCTGCCCACTCTGCTGCACTGGCGACCAGATCATGCAGGCGTGCCCGGTTGTGCCTGGATACTTGACGCCAGGAGACTCTACTGCTATCCTTACTTCATCAGTAATCAACAAGCCTTTCCACAGCAGCAATGCAGTGCGGTAACAGCGCCCGCATTCGTTTCAGGAGGAGCGCGGCCCGATGACCAGCCTGGGAATGGCTGATCCACTGGATAAGGAGGAACATCCTATGGCATTTGTACTGGGACATGCTCTATTGGTTGGAGTCGGCACCTACCAAAACCCCCGCTTATCTGCGCCCGTCACCGCTCAAGACGCGCAGGCTCTGGCTGCGGCTTTGGCTGATCCAGCCACGGCAGGCTATCCGCCGGAGCAGGTTCGCCTGCTCAGTGGGGCGGTCGCGTCCCGCGCCGGAGTCCTGGCCGCCCTCGGCGACCTGGCTGACCAGACCACTGCGCAGAGCACGGTCCTGCTCTTCCTCTGTGGGCATGGCGTCCCGGCGGGCGACAGTGGCTATTATTTCCTGCCCGCCAATGCCCGCCAGACAGCGGCAGGCGGGTGGGACCCAACTACCGTCATCAGCAGCGCCGAACTGGTCGCCGCGATCGAGCGCATCCCGTCGCAGAAAACCCTGCTCTTACTCAATACCTGCTTCTCTGGCGTGGTGGCGGGGGCGCTTGATGCCGATGATCTGGGCAACGAGACTGCGCCACCGTCCGATGCTGTGCTAACGGCCCTGCTGGGCAGCGGTACCGGGCGGGTCGTCATCTCCGCCTGCCGCCGCACCGAGAAATCCTACTACAATCAGAATGCGGCCCATACCCTGTTTGTCCAGGCGCTGCTGGATAGCCTGGCCGGTCAGGGGTCAGCCCCATCCCGTCGAGCCTACCTGGGCGCGTTCGAGTTGTACGAAGCCGTCTATGAGCAGGTTGTCGCCCAGGCGCAACAACTCCGCCCGCCCGCCGTGCAATCGCCGGTAATCACTGTGCGCGAAGGGGTCGGCCCCTTCCCGGTAGCCCTGGTGCGCGGCGGAACCGGGGCAGGCGGCAACCTGGCCCCCGAGACGGACCTGAAGCCGCTACCCACCATCGGCGAGGTGCGCTTGGTGCCCGCCTGGATGGCGGGCCACGATGCGGCTGTCACCAGCGGGCATGGAACGGCGGTGAGCGGCACGGGCAATGTCGTGCAGCAGGGCCAAACAAACGTCCTCATGGATCAGGCGAGTGGCGTTACCGTCGGAGACCACAATCAGGTCCATAACTACGGGGCGGGAAGCCAGGTGCAGCACGGCGACATCGTGGGGGGTGATAAGGTCGGGGGCGACAAAGTTGGTGGGGATAAGATGACCATCGGCAACGTCACCAATAGTGCGGTTGCTCAGGGACAGGGTGCACAGGCGTCCAACCAGCAAGGTCTGGGGGCAGACGAGTTGGTCCGGCTATTTGCTGCCGTTCACCAGCAGATTGACGCGCGACCCGTCGATCCAGGCGTAGACAAGGAGGAGTTGGTCCAGCAGGTCGATGCAATTCAGCAGGAAGCGGCTAAAGGTGAGCACGCCAACGAGAGCAAAATGCAGCGCTGGCTGCGTGCGCTGGGCGATGCCGCACCGGATATCCTCGACGTGACCGTGGCGACTCTGACCAATCCGGTCGCGGGGGTGGCGCTGACCATCCGCAAGATCGCCGAGCGCGCCAGAGAGGAAGCGCATCAAGGGTAGCGTGCCGCTAGTAAGGCACAACGCCTCTGACGTCCTTCCGCAAGCGGTGGATATGCAACCACGACGACCTTGAAGCAGGAGTCATTAGCATGAGTATTCTGACCCGGCCCCAACGCCAGCAACTGCTGGACACCCTCAAGCGATTGCCGATTTTCGATAACCAAAATGGACGCAGCCTGCTCTTGCGGGACTTGCCCGACGATCTGGTCGGGCAGGTAGACCGCAGCCCGGCCAAGGCCGTAGATCTCGATTACATCGTAGATGCCGCTGACCGCTGGCCCGGTTCGCTGGCTGCTGGGGAGCATCCGCTGCAACTGCTGATCCTTAATGCCCTCGATTACGTCAAAGGCAGTACCGCCGAGGGGACCCTAAAGGCGGTTCTGGCTGGACTGGCAACCACAACAGCAACCCCCGCCGACCCGGTCTCCCCGCACCCTCCTCTAACCGCCAGCGAGCAGGCTACATACCAGATCTATATCCAGAACGCTCACGGCCTTAATTTTGGGGGAGAGCAGCAGATCGGTGACCGTGTGCAGGGGGACAAAGTGGGGGGCGATAAGGTTGGGGGCGACAAGCTGACCATCGGCGACGTGACTAACAGTGCGGTCGCGCAGGGCCAGGCGGCGCAGGCCAGTAGTGGGTCCAACGAGAGTACACCGGATTTGGCCCAGCAATTCGCCGCGCTCTATCGCCAGATTGCGGCGCGGCCCGAGGACCCCGACGTAGATCAAGCCGAGCTAACCGACACCGTGCAAAAGATCGAGCAGGAGGTGGGCAAGTGGGAGCAGGCCAACCCCGACAAGGTCCGGCGGTGGCTTCGCAGCCTGGGGGAGGCCGCCCCGGATGTGCTAGAGAGGGTGCGGGCGATCCTGGTTCACCCAGTAGCGGGCGTGGCGGAGAGCATCCGCGCCGTAGCGGCACAGGCGCAGCTCCCTGATAACCAGGATAACCATTCCGCGTAAAACTGTGTGCTATACTCTGGAGGGTAGACGCAGGAGATCAACCGGATGACCGAGGACCGAGCAGGCCATAATGTCGAAGGCGACAAGAATACGATTGGGGACGTAACTGGCAGTGCAGTGGCCCAGGGAGAGGGAGCACGCGCCTACCAGGCAGGTGGCAACCTCACGGTCAATGAAGCCCCGCGCCTTCCTCCACCCCCCGACTTGATCGCGGCGGAGAAGGTCTACCATAAACAGGTGATCGCGGCCTACAACCGACTCCGCTTCAGCGGCCTACCAGGCGACCTGTTCCTGAACGAGGTCCCGCTGGAAGACATCTTCGTCCGCCTGACTCTGACAGTGGAAAAGACGGTGCGCCAGCAACTACCCCCTGATGAGCGATCCGGCGGAAAGGGCAAGCGGCAACCTCCTGATGAGCGCAGCGGAGCACAACCTCCTGATGAGCGCAGCGGAGCACAACCCCGTGAGCGGGTGATCACAGTCCAGGAGCCAGTGGAGGTGGGGCGGGCACTACGGCGTAATATTCTGCTGATTGGAGAGCCGGGCGCAGGCAAGAGCACGTTGCTACGCTGGTTGGCAGTGACCTTTGCTCAGGGTCGGCAAGCCGAGCGAGGCCGCCTGGGCACAGAGGCCGATCGCGACCGGGTGCCCGTACTGGTTGAATTAGGTCGGTTGCCTCGTGCCTATTTGCAACCGGAAGGTGATCCCCCGGCCTGGCGGCGCTTCCTGCCAGAATATATTGCTGGACAGGATGCCTTTGCCGGAACCCCGCCCGAACTGATTGCCGAGGCTCTAGAGCAAGGGCGGTGCCTCCTGTTGTTTGACGGGTTGGACGAGGTGGCCGACCCCCAGGCCCGCCTAAGCCTGGCCTCCTCCTTAGCCGAGTTGGCGCGGCTCGCGCCGGGGAATCGCTTGGTCATCGGCAGCCGACCAGCAGGGGTCGAGGAGAGTAGCGGCGCATTGCGCGGTCTGTTCGATCGGTGTGAGGTGGCCCGCTTTACTCCAGAGGACGTACAGCGCTTCTTTCGCTTCTGGTATGCTCTGGACCCCTCTCTGACCGAGGAGCAGCAGACGCAGGCGGTCGCGGCCCTGTTCGCGCGGGTGCAGGCCAACTCTGGTATCCTGCGGTTGGTGACCACGCCGCTCCTCAGCACGATTCTCGTGATCCTGTGGCGCAATGAGGGACACTTACCTGAACGCCGGGTGGAACTCTATGCCCGCTGTTGTCAATTGTTGGTAGAGCAATGGGAACGGCATCATGCCGTGAGCGGGCTGGGGCGGCTGGCTGGGCTGGGTTGGGAGCGCCATCTGCGCCTGCTGGCTCCACTGGCCTATACAATCCATAGTCGGGAGCAACGGACGAGTGCGGGGCGTGCCGAGTTGATCGGCCCGCTAGCGGATGCTCTGGTGGCGGAGGGGTTATGCGCGCAACCGCAAGCGGCACAACAGGAGGCCGAGCAGTTTCTGGCTGGATTGGGGTTGCGCTCGGGCCTCTTGCAACACTTGGGTGGCGATCAGTACGGCTTTCCTCACTTGACCTTCCAAGAGTACCTTGTTGCTCGTTACCTGGCCGATCAGACCAGCCAAGACTCTGCCTTCGATCTATTGATGAGCCACCTGTACGAGCCCTGGTGGCGCGAAGTCCATCTGTTGACGATCGGCTACCTGGGGTCGAGCACTGACGGAGCGGAACGCGCCGGGCGGCTGATCCTCACACTAGTGGAGTGGTATCCTCGCCCAGATCCCTTCTTGCGCTTTCCGCGCGGACGAGGGTTTGTGCGTATGGTGCTGCTGAAAAACGTAAGTACTACAATTATTAAGGATAACATCGGCAGTATCACCGGACGGGCGTTACTATTTGCAGCGCAGGCATACAAAGAGTGTCGTTCGGGAAGTGAGATGGAACGAGTTGGCCGGATCCTCTCGCGCCATGCCTTATGGTTTTGTTGGATTCGATCTCTACTTTTCCCCTCGTGGCCCGACCGTGATGAGAACCCATCTCCGGTGATCCTACAGGATGCCTTGGAGACACTGGAACAGGCATCGCTGATCAGACATCTATTGACTGCCTTAGAGGACTCGAACGATTATGTAAGATGGGCAGTCGCCGCCAGCTTAGTGCAGGTGGGTGGATGGCAATCTGAAGAGCTGCCCGGTATATTGTCCGCCTTGGACCCAAGCTTTCTTTCACTCCGCGAATTCGACTTAATAGATAATTCTGAGTACTACGCAATATGCCTTGGGCAGGTAGCGTCGAGACAGCCAGAGGTCATCGCTGGGCTACTGGCCGTTTTGGACCATTACTCATGGGCTAAGAGGCGCTTTGCATTGGTGGCACTTGCGCAGATGACGCCCCTGCCGCCGGAAGTCATGCCTGTTCTGCTGTCTCTCTTGAGTTATTATGACCAAGGGGTTCGCGCCACTGTTGCAGCGAGTCTAGGGCTAATAGGTGGAGGACAGCCGGAAGTGGTGAGCGCTCTGCTATCTTCTATACGAGACTCGGATGAGATGGTCCGGAACGCCAGCATAGAGAGTCTGCGGTCAATGGCTGTGTCACAACCATATGTGATCGATGCCCTTCTGGCTGCGCTTCGCGATCCCAGTTCAATGGTCCGACGGACTGCGGCAGAAAGTCTTGGGCAGGTAGAGATTGTGCATCCGAATATAGCAACCGCCTTGCGGGCTGCCGTGTCTGACCCAGATGAACTTGTCCGGTTGAACGCAGCAAGGAGTCTACAGCGCGCCGTGCCGTTGCAGCAGGAAGCAACAACCGCCTTCTTGGTCGCATTGTTGCAGAGTGCGGACTGGCGTCTGCGCCAGACTGGCGCCCGGAGTCTGACGCAGGAGACAATGCGCCAGCCGGATGTGCTGGGAGCCCTGTTGGACGCTGTGAGTGACACGGATCCCCAAGTTCGGCAGGCAGCAGCAGAGAGTTTGGGGCAGGCGGCGACGCATCATTCGGAAGTGGCAATGGCCTTGCTAGCCGCTCTACACGACGATAACGAGAACGTACGAGGAGCTGCGGTCACGAGTCTAGGACGAGTAGGGACAGGGCACCCCGAAGTCGTGCCCGCCCTGCTGGCTCTGTTGCATGACGATCGTAAGTGGGTATTACCAGACGTAGTGAGGAGTCTTGGGCTTGTGACCGACGGTCAGTCAGAAGTGATAGTTGCTCTACTGGCTACGCTGCGCAGTAAGAATGCGGGTGTGCGATTGGCGGCGGTCGAAAGCTTGGGGCAGATCGCCCTCTCGGATACGAGCTTGTTTGAGCAGGTCGCAATACCTTTAGAGCGTTGCGTGTTCGACGCGAGCGAGCAGGTTCGTGCTGCCGCTCTAGTCGCAACACAACGTCTGTTGGCTGGCAAGCAATGGCCGGGCTACTTTTGGCGACCTCTAGAGGTACGTCGTAGACGACGAGGGCGGTACACGCTGGAATTGATCTCCTTGGTACTGGCAATGACGGTTGTGTTAGTTTTGCTCCTAATAGTTAGGATCCCCGATGTGGTTATTAGCACAGCTATGCACATCGTTGCGCTAGCGGCCCTCGTTTCTGGCACTTTAGGGACACTGAGTGCGTGGCTCGGACGGCGTGCCAACCGCGACCCCTGGCAACCACGCTGACTTGTATATCGAGGTGCTCTGTGTCTCTGTTCCTGCAATTCTGCTCCGACAGCAACACCTCTACACCACCCTGTATACGATCGCGAGCCTTATGATCCACAACTATATCATTAACGTAAGGAAAGGTGTAACTGTTCAGACTAGCAGCAGCGCGCGGCCAAACCTGCTACAATAGGCCCATGACGCTAGAAGAGGAAAACGCCCAACTCCAGCAGGCCAATGCCGCCCTCCAGGCGGAAGTGACCCGCTTGCAGGGCGTCGTCACCACCTTAGAAGCGCAACTGGCCGACCTTCGCCAGCCCAAGCCGCCCCCTTTCGTCAAGCCGAACAAACCCGCTGCTCCCAAGCGCCCGCGCCAGCAACGCGACCCCGCCCATAATCACGGGCGGCTCCGGGCCACCCCCACCGAGGTCCGCACCCATGCCTATGATACCTGTCCCACCTGCGCTTATCCCCTAACCGGCCAGAGTATCGCCCGCCGCCGCGAGGTGCTCGATCTGCCGCCCCCGCCGCCCGTCACCGTCATCGAGTTTCAAGTCCTCAAACGCTATTGCCCCTGCTGTGCCCAGTGGGTCGAACCGGAACTCAACTTGGACGGGTTGGTCGTGGGGCACGGGCGCTTGAGTGTGCGCGTTCTCGCGCTGGTCGCCTGGCTGCGCACCGTGTTGCGCTTGCCGATCCGCCAGATCCGCAGCTATTTGCGCACGCTGCATGGCTTGGACGTGAGTATCGGCGAACTCTGCGCGATACTGACAACCGTCGCGGCGGAAGGCGCGGCGACGGTCGCCGGGATCAAGGCGGAATTGCGCGCCTGTGCGGCGCTGTACATGGACGAGACGGGCTGGCGCGAGGCCGGGCAGAACGGCTATGTCTGGGTGATGACCAACGTGGCGGGCACGAGCTACTACCATTATGACCACAGCCGGGCCGGAGCCGTTGCGCGCAACCTGACGGGGGCGCACTACGCGGGCACCCTCTGTACCGATTTCTACGCGGGCTACAATGCACATCCGTGTCGCCACCAACGCTGCTGGGCCCATCTGCTCCGCGACCTCGCCGAGGTGGAACAGGCGCAGGGGGCTGATGCGGCGAGCGCCGAGTGGATTAAGGCGGTGTGCGCGCTGTATAAGGAAGGGGCGGAATTGCGGGGCCGGGCACCGCCGCCCAGCGGGGAGGAACGGGAAGCCAAAGCAGGGGAGTTAGCGGGGCGGGCGCACCAGTTGGGGTTGCGCTGGGCGCAGGTGAAGGGGCACCCCTTGCATGCGCTGTGCCAGCGGCTGTTGCGGCACGAAGCAGAGTTGTTCGAGTTCGTGCGGCAGGCCGCAGTGGAGGCGACGAACAACCGGGCGGAGCGGGCGATCCGCCCGCTGGCGGTGGCGCGCAAGATCAGTGGGGGGACGCGCAGTCCGGCGGGCAGCACGACCCGGATGCAGCTACAAACGTTGTTTACCACCTGGGCGGCCAAAGGGGTCGATCCCCTGCACGCCTGCCTGACGATGCTGCGCGCTAAAACTCCTTTGCCCTCATCGTGAACAGTTACGGAAAGGTACCATCTTGCAAATAATATAGATCTATGATATAACCTTATAATCATACTTGGATACCCTTAAACAGGCTGTAGATGATGTACTAATTCAGCATCACACAGATCCACCAACTCACTAAATGCGTGCGCTTGCGCCACTTATTATCACGTCTCCCGAATTGGCAGTGTACGACAACGACGAAACGGAGGTTTGTGCGGTTGATTCTCCGGATTACGGTTGAGAATATAATACCGCTTTAACAATTATGAACGACGCTTACGCCCAACACTTTCAAGTTCGGCTCCATGACCTGGATGCCTGGCAACGTATTCGATCTAGTCGGTTGTTGCAGTACATGGAACAAGTTGCGGTCGATATGTCCACCGCCGCTGGCTTTGCCGCTGATTGGTATGTGGCTCAGGGAACAGCCTGGGTGATGCGCGGGATCCAATTGCAGCGCGTGGGGCCTGCGGAATATGGCGACGAACTCATCACCACCGCCTGGGTGAGTAGCAGCCAGCGCATCCGCTTGTGGTGTGAGTATGAAGTCCGACATGTCGCGGGTGCGCCGGTCGCCGTTGGCAAGGCCGAGTGGATCTATATCGACCGTGCGCGCCGCATGCCCCGCCCCATCGATCCGGCCATCTTGTCGGCCTGGCCCACACAAGCGGCGTCTCCACTGTGGAAAGAACCCGCTGTCCTCTCTCCTGCTGCGTCGTATGACCCGCATGTTATAACCCATACGGTCTACAGCTACGATGCAGACGTGATGGGTCATACCAATAACACCGTCTACGCGGATTGGCTCGAAGAAGCGGCGGGCGCTGCGTTACGCGCCTGGGATTACCCACTCGATTTGCCCCAGCCTGCTGCTCCTAAATTACGACTAGATCTCCAAAACCTGGAGATCCAATATTTAGGCCCGACCCGACCGGGTGACCAGGTTACCCTAGTGAGCACCTATACTGGCTCGGATACGTCGGACATAAGTCTGACGCAAGAGATCTGTGGCCCCACCGGGGATACCCTAGTCCGCTCCAAAACAATGTATGCGCTGATCACCAATCCGACCCCCACCCCCGCACCTGTGGGTGCGTAGTTCATGTGGTGCTGAAGCGGAAACGTGTTGGCTTCCGCCTTTAGCCTGACATGACTAGAAATTCTACGATGACAGACGCCTCGAACACCCCAGTAGTGCCTGTGCGGCGAATTGCCCGCCCCAACATCCCGGACGATGAAAAGCTGGTCCTCTTTCCGATGGATGTTCTCCTGGCCTCGTTTGATAAGTACCTGACGCCAGAGGTGCGATCTCGCCTTGAAGCAGAGTTTAGTGAGCACCTGGGCAAACCTTACTACCCGGTGCTGGTGGGCAATCGCTTAATTGATCAGGTTTGTCGCTTGTGTTTGGGGGAGTACCCTATTGAGCAAGCGCGCCAACTGCTGGGGCACAGCTACTTACAGCGGTACCGCGAAACGGTCTTAGGGCAGTTGCTGCTGGATGCTCGGCCATTAGTGAGCATCGAATGGTTCGTACAAGGGCTGCCGCGCAACTATGCTTCTGCTACCAACTTTGGCACCTATTGGGTGGAGGAGCTGGAGCCGCAGCACTGGAGCTTCAATTTCGAAGACGATCCCGGTTATCCAGACTGGATCCTGGGTACGCTTTTGGCCGGGGCGGAGATCCTCCAGGTTCCTGGCTATCGCGCCACCTATACGCTCCCGGCACCGCAGCACATGTCCTTCGATATCCGCTGGGATTGAAACGGATCAGTCTCTCTGCCAAGAATAGGTGTGCTGGGAAGACGGGAGGTGCTATGCGGGTTACCATTGTTAGCGTAGGATCACGGGGTGATGTACAGCCGCACATCGCCTTGAGTTTAGGCTTGCAAGCCGCCGGTTACACGGTTCGCCTGGCAACCCACCTGGAGTTCGAGGCATTAGTTCGCAGTTACGGCATTGACTTCTTCCCGCTGCGGGGTAATCCCCGTGAAGTGCTGGAATCCGAGAGTGGTCAAGCCTTGATGCGGTCGGGGAAGAATCCTCTGCGCTTCTCCAGAGCGTTCCAGCAATTAGCAAATTCCCTGATGCACCCGCTCACTGCTGATGTATGGGAAGCCTGTCAGGGCACGGACGCGATACTCTACTCCATATTGGGCTTCTACCCTGCATATTCTGTCGCCCAAAAATTACAGGTGCGATCCTACGGGGTGTACGTGCAACCCCAAACCCCGACGCAAGCCTTTCCCTGCTACCCGTTTCCAGAGGCACCCTCCTGGTTAAGGGTTGGCCGGGGAACCTACAATCGCCTGACGCACTTCCTACGAGAAGAGTTTTTCTGGCTGGCGCTGTTGCCGGCCATGAATCGCGCCCGGCATGACATCCTACACCTCCCTGCCCTTCCGCCCATCACTCCACACCGTAGGCAAAAGCTGCGGAAACCCGTCTTTTACGGGTATAGTCGTTACGTGCTACCCCGTCCGCAGGATTGGCAAGCGTCCAACCACATCACCGGCTACTGGTTCCTCCCGCGAGCTGAAGGCTGGCAGCCCCCGCAGGCTCTCGTAGATTTCCTGGCATCGGGTCCACCGCCGGTATATGTCGGCTTCGGGAGCATGAGTGGTCGGAAAGCGCGAGAAGCTATAGATATTGCCTTGCGTACGTTAACTCAAACTGGGCAGCGGGGCATTCTGCTGACCGGCTGGGCAGGTCTGAGTGAAATGGCGCTGCCTGATACTATCTTCCCGATAGACACAGTTCCGCACGATTGGCTCTTTCCTCAGGTGGCGGCGGTGGTGCATCACGGTGGGGCTGGTACCACTGCCGCTGGCCTGCGCGCTGGACGCCCCACGATTACGGTTCCATTCTTCGGGGATCAGCCCTTCTGGGCGCGGCAGGTCTACAAACTCGGGGTGGGGCCCGCGCCTATGCCGTCGGCACAACTCGCCGTGGAGCCTCTAGCCGCAGCCATCCATACCGCTGTAACCGACGAGGGTATCCGCTCACGGGCTGCTGCACTGGGGTCACGTATTCGGCTGGAGGATGGCGTGGAGACGGCTGTCAGAATCCTTTCCCACTATCTGGTGATCCGGACGCAGTAGAGCAATAAACAACGGTTAGTGCTGATGGGTTTGTAGTAACACCGATCAGATCGTCGATGCCCACTGCGAAGGTGCTGTTCGGTCAGCAGGTATTTGTAATGAATCCTTGCTACCAAACTGGGAGTGAGTTACATTCTCGCCCTGGCAGTTAGTGTCGCCTCGCATTCACCGAACAGTATGTAGCCTAGGCGGGAATGTAGCTCGTGTATTGTATAACGCAGCCAGGAGAATGTGACTCAGTTTGCGGTCTTGTCTTAAAGGGCGCATTACAGTTTCAACCCACCAAAGTGAGACAATGACTTTGTTGGTTGAAATATGAGTTCCGAAACGCACTACTTGTATCTAGTGTAGTCTCAAAGTCATTGTGCTGTTGACAATTTGATTTTTTTCTGCTAAGATGTTGCTATAGCATGACTTAGATCAACCTTAGGATAGCTGATCTTAATGTGTAGTCGGAAGGGGGAAAGATATGGGTTCTCCTTTTAGGTATTTGACGTATCTGTTAATTTTTTTAATTGTTCTAAGCACAGGTCTTCCTAGAGTTTCAACGAGTTTCCAAGCAACATCTGTAGGAGCCACAGCTTTAAGCAAAGCACATAGCTTATTACCTTCCGCTAACCCCTACACTGGCAGCTGCCCAAACACACCATTTACAGATGTACATACAAGCGATTATTTCTATGACCCTGTATGGTATCTCTGTGCTTTCAGTGCCGTTTACGGCGAAACTGGTGCCAATTGCGGAGCAGTGGGCAGTCCATGCTACCTGCCTTATAATAATTCAACTCGTGCGGACTTAGTTCGGGCGGTTGTTGTAGCTCAATCTGACGATGCCAATTGGTCATTGGTTTCAGACGTGCAAGTATTTGAAGATGTACAACCTGATGGGTATATGTCACGAATTATTGAGACCGCCGCCTATCATAATCTTATTATTGGCTATCCGTGCGGCGGTACGGGTGAGCCATGTGTGTCTCCCAACAACCGCCCCTACTTCCGACCCAACAATAACGTCACGCGAGGCCAAGCAGCAAAGATTATTACACTGGCGGAAGGATGGGCGCAAGTTTACCCTACCTCACCTACCTTCGCTGATGTACCAAACACCGATACTTTTTGGAGCTATATTGAAACAGTGAATGACTATAAACTTATGACTGGGTATAATGACACGTTACATTGCGGCTCTAGCATTCCATGTTTCAGGACGTATGATAATGTGAAACGTAGTCAGACAGCTAAAGTCGTTTATCTTGCCAAAGAGGGTAACTTTGTGCATAGCGATAACTATGCTGGATCTAACAATTGGAATTACCAAGTTGCTCCCTACACCTCCACATACATAGAACCACGAGGCTTTCTCTTAGCCAGCAATCCAGCAACAGACATTTATCAAGGAGAAGGGCGGCAAATGGGGTGGAATACTTCTGCCGTTAACTGGATGCAGGATCCAGCGCGTACTAATTACGTATATGTGACGATGCATGCCTTTCTTGCCAACTCTAACAGCTGTGGTTATGAGGATCTAGCTGGTGGTTACTCCTTCACCAACATAAATAGCGGTATCGCTCCTGTAATCAAGAACTCATGCTCTCCTGTCGCAACTTTGAAAAACGAAATCCGTTTTCAAGTTGATTCATCATATATAACACCAAATGCGACAGGGTATGTAGCTCAGGCTGCATTCTATGATACCCATTATCTTATACGTAAGTACGAGTATGATATAACAAGTTACTACGAGGGTTCTGATCAGTATCACAAAGATGATATGAGCAAGTTCTGTTACTATATGAACGTAATAGGTTTCAATGATTCTACAGGTGCATGTCATCAATGAGGTAAAGGAGAATACTAATGAAAAATCCCTCTACCAATTCTCGGTCTATATATCTCATGGGTATCGTATTACCCCTAGCTGTCATTGTCCTGCTGCTCGTTCTGGTTGCTAATCAACCTACAAAGCCAGCTCTAGGCACAAGCGCACAAAATCCCCAAAGCTACCTTGCCGTAGCTTCACCTGTTGGTACACAGCCTGTATTGCCTACTTTGCCTCCCGTACCTGCTGTACCATCGGTGGGCCCCTCAGCTATTGTTCCAGTGCATCCCACTATGGGACAACCGACTGCTGGACCTACAGGATCTTCACAATCTCCCCAAAATCCGGTACAACTCCTTCGCCAGGAAACGTTCGGCTCTTGGTCCTATGTAGCTAGGCGGGTAGGCAATGAACAACCCTCTGCAAGTGTTAGAGTAAACGCTAAGTCAGTAGAATCATTGCAAGCTTTCATCGGCGTGAATAAGCAGTATGCCGACCAATTAGCGGCGGATGGAGGAACTGCAATCGTTCGTGTTGTTTTTCGCCAGACGTTAGATCCTGATACGTACCGATCCTGGGCTCGAGGATCAGGCATAACTCAGTTCGATATTGTCTGTCTCCCGGGTGTTGATCTGTCTGGAGGACCGACTGGAGCACTTTGTGTATACCCAGGATCGAGCGATCCCCTTCCCGAAGCGGCATTTGCCCAAGCAAAGAAGGGGGTACGCACAGTACAGGGAGTGTACTTTGTCAAAGGCATCATTGCGGCTAATCTGCTTCCTACGTTGGTCACCGATCCGCAAGTTTTGATCGCTGATCTCACTGATAACATGGTTCAACGCGATCTCAGTGCTGCCGGGATATCTGGTGCTACTAATGTTGTAGTGAGTAATGACATGCCGATTTTCAAAGTAATGGATCTTCTGAGCCACAGCAAATAAAAATAGCCAAAAAGAAAGGCCGAAGCCCGGATCACTGCCCGTTTTAATTGGCAGTGATCCGGGCTTCGGCATTACGTCGATGGTCTAATGCACTGGCTGGCCTAACATCGCCAATTAGCGGTGATATTCATACTGGTGATCCGGACGCAGCGGAACAATAAACAACGGTTAGTGTTGATAGGTTTGTAGTAACACAATTGGAGGAGTCGGTATCCTCAGCGAAGGTGCTGTTTGGTCAGGAGGTATTCTGGCCCGACTCATAAAGACTATGCTGTGCCGTAAATTAGCGCTTTTACAATATTTTAGTAGATAAGAGTTGTCTACTGTTCCCGTGTGGTCGGATCACGTATCTTGTTGCGGGATGTAAGCAGGCAGCTTCCAGGTAGAGGCGCTCCGCGCAATCCCCCAGCCGATGCCCGCCCCCCACAGGACGGTGAGCATCCGCAACACGCGCTCTCGGTCGCCTTGTTCGCGAATCCAGTTCAATACCGCCCGCAAATTATCGTGTTCCTGGTTCACTTGGACATGCTTCCGGCTGGTGGCTGGCTCGTCTATTTGTTCAGCTACCCGCTCAAGCTGTGCCAGGTAATAATCGGCGTGCTGCCGGTGCAGCGCGTCTGCCTCGCCGCTTTCTAACAGTCGCTCCGCCGCGTACTCATGAATGACCTCCAGCATCCCAAAGCGGACCCCACCCCCCGGCACCATCGTCTGGCGTAGCAGGCTTTTATCCACCAGCGAGGCCAGCTCCTCCAGTATATCCAGTTCCAGATCGCCACCTATCTCACAGATGGCTGCCGCCGCTTCCCACATGCAACCGCCCACGAACACGGCTAATCTCCGAAACAGGGTCTGCTCCTCAGGGGTCAGCAAAGTATGACTCCATGTGATTGCATCGCGTAGGGTCTGCTGACGACGCGGCCAATCACGCGGGCCGCCGGTGAGGATTTGCAGGCTGGGTGCTGCCCCATCTGTCGCTGTCAGGCGCTCCAGCAGAACTGCGGGCGGAAATAGCTTGTTGCGCGCAGCTGCTAGCTCAATGGCAAGCGGGATCCCGTCCAGGTGGCGACAGATTTCGACAACCGCGTTGGCATTATCCCCGGTGAGCGCGAAACCGGGAGTAACCGCCTGCGCGCGTTGAACGAACAAGTCTACCGCCGGAACTTGCGCTAACCCTTCAGCGCTGTGCCTGACTTGTGGATCGGGCAGTGCCAGTGGTGGTACCGGGAATTCGTGCTCACCGTAAAGCCGCAACGGCTCACGACTGGTCACCAGTACCTTCAGGCGTAGCGCACTCTGGACCATGTTCGCCACCACCTCCGCCGCACTGATCAGGTGCTCGAAGCTATCCAGCACCAGCAGCACATTCTTGTTCTGTAGCTGCGCTCCGATGTGTTCCGCAGACCACTGGCTGGTTACTGGCCGAAGCTTGAGCGCCTCGGCTACCGCAGCCGCTACTTCAGCCGGATCACGTATTAACCCCAGCGAGACAAAGGCAACACCTTGCTCAAAGCTGGCAGCGTTGTTCGCCGCCACTTGCAGCGCCAATCGGGTCTTGCCAATGCCCGGCGGCCCGGTAAGCGTCAGCAGCCGCACATCCTGTCGCCGCAAGAGGGTCTGCACGGTAGCGACTTCATCAGCGCGCCCGATGAACGAGGTCGCCGGTATGGGTAGGCTGTCAGCTGCTGGAGCCACATCCGCGTTCCCTGCTTTCCTGGGTTGCACATGCTGTGTAGATGCCTCCTCGCCACTGGCGACAGTCCGCGCCATCCTGACGATTGCGGCCTGCTTCTCTGCATCGTCCGTTAGACGGGCGGCTAATGTTTCCGCCATCTGTCGCGATGGTCGCAAGGTCCCTGCTTCGAACTTGCGAATGCTCACCGGCGCACAGCCGACCCGGCGGGCCAGTTCTTCTTGCGTGATATCCAGAGCTTTGCGGCACTCTTTAAGCCAGGTACCGAACAACAACCTATTGCTCCCTTCCGGAACATCCGGTATGCGGTCGTTTCCCGCCCCTACCCCACTGTTTTCATCCGCCTTCAAATGCGTGCGCGACCAGTCGGATCGAGCTGTTTCGGGCAACTCTTCCTTGAGGATTTGCTGGATCGGTGCCCACACGCCCGCCTGCTGCCACTCATTTAACCGACGCCAGCAGGATAAGCCGCTGCCGTACTCCAACTCCTGTGGCAGCAGATTCCAGGCCGTGCCCGTCTTGAGGATGTAGCGGATGCCGTTGAGTGCCGCACGGTTGGTGACTCGGGGTCGTCCGCCTTGCGGATAGGATGGTTCGGGCGGCAGTAGCGGCTTAATCTTCGCCCACAGTGCATCGCTAATTGGCTCGATCATGCCTTTTTTATACCGCATTTCTGGTTTTGTAACAAGGTTATACATGACTTCCAAACCCGATCGTATCGCTATTCATATCCCTAAACATATCAGCTACTTTGTTACAAAATGCTTCCATCCCGATTCACTTTTTGCTTTAATGGGAGGGCAAGATGCTTCCGCACTCAGGTAGTCTTGCTGGAGTACCAGCCCAGCCAGCTACTTTGAGATGGAACCGCCGCTGGAACCGCTCATGAAGATGTGGTGCAAGCATATCTTCTGTACAAGATGGTCCGCAGCGGTAGAGGCAGTGCTGATCTGTATGCCGCTATCTAACCGCTCCATTCTAACCAGATGGTGTTGTTCTTCGCCTCATCCCTTCTGGAGGCAGGGCGGCATACAGATCAGCTTCTCGCTTTAATCCAAAGGAGCCTGGGCAGTGGTGCAGCTTCTTTACAGCCTCACTGAATTGGCAGATGTGTTGGGTGTCAACCGAACATTGGTCGCCATGAAGGTCAAGGGCGGGCTGATCCAATACAGCTATCAGGTTCGGGATGAGGCACTGTTCACTCGTGAGCAAATTGATGCCTACGTCGAGCAAGAACGCCAGCTTCGTCGGGAGCGCCGTGAACGGGTAGAACGCTCTCGCCAGGAGCGCACCACTTGCCGACAACGGGCGCGTCAGGAACGTCTCTTCGCCCTTGTTGAAGAGGAGCTACTTTAAGTCTAGCAAACAAGGTTCGATTATGATCACCAATCCCACCATCCACATCTTGAATGATATCTCAGCGATATGCCCGGCTTGCCACCAGCGCCCGGTGCGATGCCGGGGTCTCTGCAAGAGCTGCCGCCGTCAGGTTCAGATTGGTATGTTGCCGGCGACCTGGCTGGCCCCTCGTCGCCCTCCTGGTCGTCATTTGAAAGAATGCCCGGCTCTTACCATGCGGAGGATCGGGTGAGTCGGGGGGCGCACATCCTCCTCTGGGGGTTACTCCTGGTCGGTATGACCGGGCTGCTGGTTGCCTGTAGCAACCTGTCGAGCCGCTATCTGTCGGATGCGGCAGCGCAGGCGACGGCTACCGTCTGCGGCTGCTTCCCCTATGGGAGCTATCCACACGACACGCCAAGTGCCACGCCCACCCCAACCGGCACGTGGGTGCCGCCGACCCACACCCCCACGTCGACCAAGACCCGCCCGCCTGCGAACTGTGACTATTGCACGCAGGCCCCGCCACCCACGTGGACCCCGCTGGCCTGGCCGCCGCCTGCGGTCACCTGCACGCCGCGCCCGGATGAGCCGACATTGGTACCGCCCACGGTAGCCAACCCGCCCCTGTTCCCCACCTTACCCCCCGCGACCGCCTTGCCGCCGCTCATTGGCAACACCAGCCCAGCCATCGTCAGCACCCTGGAAGGAGAATCAGGGCCGGGCGGCATCGCTGCCGATCCCCATACCGGGCAGCCCTATTTCGTCTGGGGTCAAATGGATCCCGATCTTCCGGAGAGTCGGACCAACGGGGTCTATTTCTACCGGCCTGCTCTCTCGCCCGATAGCGCGAGCAGCATCCGCTCGGTGCAAGGACCAGGCACCTATCGCGTCAACCACGGTCCCGCCGAGTCCGCTATCGGTGTCGCGCCGGACGGCACCCTCTATGTCGCCTACACCCGCAGCGAGAACGCCGAGCAAGTGGCCTTGTTGGAAGAACGGCACAGCACCGACGGCGGACAGACCTGGAGCGCCCCCTACACCTTTCCTTACACCAGCAACCCGCCTGCGCCGACGCTGGGTGCGATCACGAGCCTGCGTCTGGTTGTCGATGCCCACGGCCAGCCACATATCGCCGCTATCGCCAAGACCGAGGCGGCGACCGATCCCGAAGTCACCACCGGCGAGATCCATTATTACGAGCGCCGCCCGGACGGCTCCTGGCTGGCCCAAGAACATCCGGTGAGTGGACGCGGCGCGCGCCAGTTTTACCTGGACCTGACTATGGTTGCGCTGGACGACGGCACGATCTGTACCGTGCTGGGCTGGAATGAAGACCAGGCGGTCTATGTCAGCACCAAGGATGGCTTGGACAGCGCGTGGACCCGTCCCCACTTGCTGATCGACGGCAACGCCCAACCCTATGGTATCCCGGATTATTGGCCCGGCTACGGCGGCACGATGCGCCTGCTGGCGTTCTCATCGAGCGGCGTGCCGTGGATCTACTTCTTCTGGAGCCTGTACTCGACAGGCCGCGTCGCCTACAGCTACTCCCCGGATGGCGGGCTGACCTGGAGCAACGAAGATGCCCTGGCCTACTATCCGATCTACCATGTGCCCAATCCGCCGACACCCGCAGCGCCGCCCGCCGTCTGGGGGAGCGTCCATTGGCCTGCGCCGTTCTGGGACGCTGAACATGGGCGAGTGTTTGTCCTCTACCAGTACTGTGCGAAAAACCCGGCTAATGCTCAGTGCTTTCCGGCCTACAGTTACAGTTTACCCGGCGGCTCCGGCCTGAGTTGGATACCTTACGCCGATCCAACCCACGAACCGGTGCGGCTCTTCCAGACCACGCCCGCGAACAACGCTGGCACGTTCCGCAACACAGCGGCCCCATTGGGCGGGAGTGGCGTGATCTGGCTGCTGTGGAGTGAGCGCTTAAGCAGCCGCGAACTCTACTTTGCCAGTGTATCACCCGCTACCCTGTTGAGCGGCAATCATCGGCCTTGAGGACTACGATGCATAGATTATCCGCCAATCCTAGTGCGGCCCGGCGCTTTCTGACCATCTTTGGCCTGCTGATCGGCCCGGTGATCGCCGCCTGTGCATTCGCGCCGAGCAGTTGGACCGGCGAACCGAACCCGATTGCAGGCTGGAACGCGGTGTACAACTGTCCCACACGCACCCCGACGCCGACGCCGCGTGTGCCGCCGACCGAGTGTGTGCCCGCGCCCACGCCCGCGAACCTCCTGACGCCCCCCGCGCCGCCGAGTTGTACGACGCCGGTGCCGATCCCGACCCCGCTACCATCGCCCAGCCCCTATGGGCGATGGGCCAGCCCCGGCGATCGGGGCACGTCGAACCTGTTCCGCCGGGGACAGCAAATCTACATCGGTCCCTTGCGCCTCACGCTTCAGTCGTATGAGCGGGTGCCGATCCCGGCGAACCATAGCGAAGCCCATGTGTGGACCCTGGACGTGCAGAATGTGAGCGCAGATACCCCGATCAGCATCACCTGGCCGCTCCAGGCGATCATGCGGGCGGTGACGGCGGATGACGGCACGACCCAGGTGGGGAACTGGTTCCCTACCGCCGCCAGTGAGGAGGCGATTGGCCTGCCCTCCACGGTCGATCTGGAGCCGAGTGTCTACGCTCCCGGAGCCGAGCAGCAAGTGCGCGTGGCAATTGAGGCTCCACCGGGTGCCGGGCACGCCCTCGGCTTCCTGCCCGACCCCACCGGGGAAGGCGCAGCCGCGAACCATCCTACCACGCCGACCGGCGGGGGCGAGAGTACTCGCGCTGATCTCGGCGGAGCGTCGGATGTCGTCTGGATTTCGCCGGAAGAAGATCCCTACTGCGGGGCGGAGAACACCAACGGCCCCCCGCAACCCGGCGATGGGGGGGCAACATACCCACGCCGCGCCCCCAGTCCGGTGCCGGCCCTCTACGGCTACTTCGCGGGGTGGCCGGTACCTGCCAACGCCCAAAATACGCAGGGCTTCGGCTGCACCGACTTCCGGGAGTTGTCCGGCTACGACTGCCCCAACGACCGGCCCTGGTTCCATTCGGGGGTCGATCTCGCCGGTGGGCGCGGCTCGCCCCTCTACTCAGTTCTGCATGGCCGCGTGACCTATGTGGGGGTCAGTACCGGGGCGCGCCTTTGTACCTTCCCCGGCGCGGAGGAACCTCGCACTAACCTGGGCTGGATGATCCAGTTGCAAGTGCTCGGCAGTGACGGCTCCCTGGGACCCTACACCGTCAAATACGGCCATACCATCGTCGGCAGCCAGCGCGTCCAGGTCGGGGATGAGGTCTGGCCGGGGCAGATCCTGGCGCTGATGGGATCCACTGGCTGCTCGACCGGCCCACACCTGCATTTTATGGTGCAGAACGAGCGCGGCCAGTTTCTCGACCCGATGAATTTTATCGGCCCGAACCGCCGTGAGCGGATCCAGCCCTGAACTAATGATGCCCACGTTGACCGCCATGCCCCCATCGTTCTCCCCTGCCCGCTGCATGTTGCGCGTCAGTGTGCTGCTCAGCGTATTCCTGGCCTTCGGTGCCAGCTATTCTGCGGCGGCGGCCCGGCCCGGTGACCAGGAGTCCCCATCGCTAACGATCCTACTCCGCACTAGTGATGGTGCGCCGGTCGCCGGGATTGGGGTCATCTTACGATCCGCCTCTATAGCGTTGGGTGGCCCGGCCACGCCTATGCCCACCCAGGAGGCGACGACCGATGCGACGGGTCAGGCACCGTTTCAGAACCTGGAGCACTGGGTCTGGTACGCCACCTTCAGCGGTGCATTCGCCGGGCATTCGTTGCAACTCTCTAAAGATCAAGGCAAACCACCCTGGGGCACCAACCCGGCGGGTGATGGGTTTCCGCTGGTGGTCGATCCGCAACTCGAAAACGAAGGCAATCTACCGATAATCGCGGCGGGGGCGACCACCGCGACCGATCCCTTTGTGCTGGTGCTGGACGGGGCGACCTGGATACCGGGCTTGGACCTGGCGGATTCTGCGGCCAGTCCGGTCCCCCTCGATACTGTACCGAGGGCTGCCCCTCCGTCTGTGCCCGCACCGGTTGCCGCCTCCAACCAGGGAGCACCGTCCCGCCTTGATCTCAGTGCATTGCTGCTGTTGCTGGTGGTCGGAGGCGCAGGCATCATCGCCCTTTACCAGAGTTGGCGACAACGGACCACTCCGCCTATTGCCGATGATGGGGATGCGATGCCGCCCCACTTACCAGGAGACTGACCGATGCCCGACTGGATGCTCATTCCCGGCCAATACTTCGCCTGCTTGTTCTTCTACGCCATCGCCTGGTTCTGGTGGCGCTTAGATCAGGCGGTGCTGCTGGCCGCCGTGCTGATCAACTACTTCCGGCAGTGGCTCCAAACCGATGTGCTCGACTTCACGATGAGCCTGTTGCTCCAACCCGGCACCGGCAACGCCATCTTGCCGTTCATCGCCGGGGGGGTAATGCTGGCGGTGGTGCTCGGGGCGATCTTCCTGCTGCTGCGCCCCCTGCTCATCCACAGCAGCCCGGTCGATTTCCGCAAGGTGATCTTCTGGCTGGCGCTCATCGGCTGGCTCTTCACCAATCGGGGGTCGATCTTCCATGACCTGGAAGGGTTCCGCAACACCCTGGCGGGCAGCGCCTATCAAACGGCGATCGTGGTCAACGATCATATCACTGGGCAGGGCTACAACACCACCAACGGGGAGGTGCCCAGCCCCAGCGCGGGCACGATTACCATCCCGCGCCTGTTCCCGCAGACCACGCACCAGTACGGGCCGGACGAAATCACCGCCCTGGATACCGCCGCCTACTACCTGGAGGCAAGCCAGGACGATATCGCGGCCCCGCCCACCGGCAGTGTACCGGTGCCCACGCGCTTCTACCAGGACTACTACACGACCGGGGGGGTGCAATACTTCCCCGTGCCGTCGGGCAACGACGTGCGGACCGCCGCCGTGAACCACGCCATGGCCGGGGCCGGGTTGATGTTTACCGGGCTGATCCCGGCGATTGTGGCGGTGATCCAGGCGCTGATCAGCCTGAGCTTTGCCCTGGCCGCGACGATCCTCTTTTTCAGCCTGCCCATCGCCCTGCCCTTTGCCTTCTTCACGTCGACGGAAGCGATCGCCCTCGATATTCTGCGGGCGTACATCAGCCTGCTGATCAAAACCTATGTCGTCAACCTGATGCTGGCGATCTTCCTGGGGTTCCTCATCTTCTGGGCCGGGAGTGGCAATATCCCCGTCTTTGTGAGCTTGTCGTTGCCCCTCTTGTACTTCTGCTTTCAGTTCCTCCACCTCGCGCTGCAAACGCTGCACCAGGCCGTAGCGACGATCACCGGCAGTATCGGGCAAGTGACGGGCACTCAGTTGATCGACCCGGTCGCGGCGGTGAAGCAGCAGGTAGGCTCGCTGGTCCAAGCGGGCGTCGCGGCGGGAGCGGTGTTCGCCAGCGGTGGGGCGATGATGCCCGCCGCTGCCGGGGCGCTGTTGAGCAGTAGCGGGTTGCCCGGCGGGTCGGCCCTGCTCTACGGAGCCGCGCGCAATGCCACGCCGGGCGATTTTGCCCGCCGATCCCTGGCAAGCCGCCAGGCGGCCAGCGGCGACCTGACCCCCGCCCAGGCCCAACAGGCCGAAGACGCTGCCGGGGTGTTGACCGGACAGCGGGCCGGTAATCCCTTCCAGGCGCGCCAGATCTTGAGCACGCTAGGCGCGCAGGCCGCCCAGCAGCGCACGGCGCAGGCGCAGATCCGCGCGGTCATGGCCGATCACGGGTTGGCCCCAGCCCCGGATGAAGCCCAACAACTGCGTGGTCTGGAAAACGTGATCGGCACAAGCCTGGGTGCGACGAACCTCCGCCCCGCCGAGATCCAGACGGCGCTGCGGGCGATTGCGGTCTTGCGGGATGGGGTATCCGGCGACCCTAACACCGCCCGCCAGATCCTCCAGCAATACGGCGAGCGGGCCTCCCTGACGCGCGATTGGCAGGCGGGCATCCAACAAGAACTGGCCGCTGTGCAAATCCTCCCCGCGCGATCGGGTGGCGGATCCCGCCCATCTGGACCCGCCGCCCCGCCCGTCGTCGCCAGCAATGGGCCGAGTACCTCCGCCCCGGTGGACGCTAGCGACGAAAATGTGCCGCCCTCCACCAGTACGCCCGCTGGCAATGCGCCACCAGCCGATCCCAGGAGTGAGCATCGACCGCCTCCCGCTGGAAACCCACCCGCTACATCCCCCGTTGCTCCGCGCAGCGCCCCCACCCCAGCACCTACTGCGCCGTCGGTAAGGCCGGAGAGTGGACCCAGCCCACGCACGCCGCTGGTCGGCGCGGCAGGCCAGCAAGATAGCGCCGACTTCGACCCTCTGGCTGCCGTGCCCCTGGAAGCGTTCGCCGCGCCTCCACCCGTGGAACCGACTGCCCCCAGCGAACCGGCTGCGCCGCCGCGCCGTCGCCAACGACTGGTGCAACTTCCGCCTCCTGTAACAGAGTCGGTTGATCGGGACACCAGCGCGCCCGCACCCGTCGCACCGGGGCTGCCCCAAGCGGCGCCGCCTGTGATCGAATCAGTGCCCATGCCTGCTAATTCGGTCACACGTAACGACCAAGGCGATACCGCTGATCCACCATCCCCGCCAGTGTCCTTGGCTGCCTCCGAGGAGACACCCGCAGCGGAGGTTACGGGAGAGTCGCCGCCCACTCCACCGCCGACCCCACCTAAAAAGAGTGGGCGCAAGGATAGCAGCCGTTTCTATTGGATGCACCGGAACCGACCCAAAGGAGGCTCCCAACGATGATCCCGCATTCCCACCCTGCTTTTCGCTTCGCTGGTCCCTGGAGCGGCCTACTGTTTGCTAGCCTGCTGATCTTGGTGGCGTTTGGGCTGACCCCGTTGCGGGTGGCTGCTGCCCCGCCGCTCCAGGCGGTGACAGTCGTTCCCGCCACCGTCATCATCGTGGGGACCAGTTCGCCCCCGGTGGGAGGCCCGACCCCGCTGCCACCACCGCCGCCCCCTGCGCCTAATCCCGGTGGCGGAGGCAGCCTGCCGAGCAATTCCGGCAGCACCGCACCACCCGCTGCGGTGACGACGACCCCGACTCCGGCGCCCTGCGCGGATCGCTACGATGCCAGTGGGCCGGACACGGCCCCACCCATCGTCAACGGGGAAACCCAGACGCGCGTCCTCTGTCCGGCGGGTGAGATCGAGTGGGCCAGCTTCTATGCCGCCGCCGACAAGACCTATGGCATCACGACTGCGCCCGGCAGCATCGGGGAGTTGGACACCGAGTTGTGGGTGCTCGACCGGCAACTCGACAACAGCCTGGCGGAACTGGCCTACAACGACGATGACCCACATGGCGCACCCGGCTTCTCGCGGTTAACGTTCACCGCGCCGCACGACGGCTGGTATCTGATCCGTCTGGCGGTGAAAGGCGGCATCGGCTATGACGGCCTACTGGTCCAGTTGCGCGTAGATCTGCTGGCCGGGCGCACCAATTCCACTCCCACCATCCCACCCTACCCTGGCGCAGGCACCGCTACGGCAGTGAGTCGCACGGCGACCGCCCTCGCTGTTCAGCCTACCCTTACGGTGCCGCTCACTGTTGCTGCGCCCAACGCGGCGGGTATTGCGGCGACCGGGCATTCGACCCCCACCCTCACCCCCGATCCCTTACTCCATCCTTTGCCGGGGAGCGCACAAAGTGGTGAGCTGCCGGTCGTGCTGGCGGGGGACGCCGATCCGAGTGGGCCGGATCGGTTGGACCAGGATAGCGGCAATGATACGCTGGCGACGGCGGCGCCCCTGGCGGTGGGGCTGCTCTATCAGTACCTCAACTTCATTCCGCGTCCCGGCCAGCCCTGGGACAGCGACTTTTATGCCTTCCAAGCCAAGGCGCAGACCTGTTATCAGGTGTTCACGCGCGATCTCAGCCCCGGTCTGGATACCACCCTGGTGCTGTGGCGGGCCACTGTGGATCAGGGGGGTGCGACGCCGGTGATCAAAGCCGATCTGACCCGCACCCCCCTGGCCCAGAATGACGATGCCGCGCCCGGCACCGCCGACACCAGTTCGCTCATCCGCTGGTGCAGCCACCAGGACAGCTTGGTCGTGGTCGAGGCGCACACCCATCACTGGCAGCCGTTGTTGGATCTCCGCCATCGGACCTATGGGCTTGGGGTGATGGTTGCGCCGCCCACGCCCACGCCTAGCCCTGTGCCAACCCAACCTCCGCCTTTGCCTGCAAACGCAGGGGAAGGCTTAATCCCCAATGGGAGCGCTTCGCTGGGTACCGCTCCCCCCTTCCCCACGATGGAGGTTGTTCCTGCATCGGGTAATCCTGCTCCCGAACCGCCCTCGCCTACCCTTAGCCCTTCCCCCACACCGGTACCACCGAGTGTGACGCCCACGGGGACGCCAAGTGCCACCCCGACTCGGCTCCCCAGCGTGACCCCGACGGCCACCGCCACGCCCCAACCGGTCACGATTGATGTGGTGGCCTACTTCACCGCAGCCCGCAGCGCGAATCTGGCGAGTGGCCCCAATCCCAACACGGCCATCCCTCATCTCCAGGTGCTGGTGGTGGATTTACAGACCAATCGCCCGTTTGCCGAAGTATGGACCGATGCCTACGGTCATGCGACCTTGCAATGGAACTGGCACGGCCCGGTGCAAATCGCTGTGCCGCAATTGCAGCAAGCGCATTTGGTTGAAGAGCGCGACCTGGCTGGGAGCAGTGCGATTGGGGGTATAGCCGCCCCTGCCGGTCACCTCTATCTGCCGATCCGGGCCGGAGCCTATCCGCCGCCGGGCATCTGCCCCTAGAGCCTGAGGAGATTGTGATGTCGATGCCTGCCTCAATGGCTGCCAACCTACCTGTCCTGCCCCCGGAAGAGCGGGTGCGTTTCCGCCAAGTCTATGACGCGCAACTTCAGGAGCGCTACGGCACCCACCTGCCGACCGCCGCCGAACGCCTGACCTTCACCCGCGAGTTGCTCCACAACTGGCGGCGCGGCCAGGCTTGCGTGGGGGCGACGCTCAAGTATGTGACCCTCAATGCGGCGGCGCTGACCGATCCGGCGGTGGTGGATGCCCGCATTCGCGCCACGGGGCAGCACTCCACCTACCTGCCCTACCTGCTATTGGTCGGGGCGATGGCCCTGATCGGTCTCTGGGTGGTGCTGAGTGGGGCAGGCAGCGCCAGGCGCGGGGCCGCTGTTC
>JBBSEL010000003.1:0-24570 GCA_038239755.1 Chloroflexia bacterium
CGCGTTGACGTGCGCCCAAGCGAAGGGCGGCACGTTTTCTTGGAGCCGTTCCAGCGCGGCGATGTATTCTGGCGGCAGCAGGTCAGGGCGCGTACTCAGAATCTGGCCCAGCTTGACAAAGGTCGGTCCCAGGTCAATGAGCGCGTGCGCAAAGTGCGTGGGGATGTCCGTGCGCCTGGCCCGTTGGGGCGCACCCAGCGCGCGGAAGGACGCAAAGGCGCGGTACTCGCGCCACAGAAAGGCGAGAATCTGGAGCAAACGTTGCCAATTCATTGGGGTTCCTGCTCTCGGCTAAGGGGGGTAAAGGCTCAAAGGGGCTTGCCAGACGGCAGTCAGCCTAGGCCGTCTCCGGCTCGTAGGCCGCCTCGCTGCGTAATACGCTTTGTCGCCGGACCCCCCCCTCTGCGAAGCCAACGGGGCGGCGCGCTACGTCAGCACCCCCCCAGGACACTATGCTGCAACTCCCACAGGGCGTTGGCCACGCCCACCTGCGCGACGATCCCTTCGACCCCGACGAGGACGCCGAGCAGCACGGCACTGCGCAGCGCTGCGGCCAGGGGCCAGGGCAGCGCCTGCGGCTGCCCCAACAATTCGGCGATGCGGACCTCGATGGCATCCGTGGCCCCCGCCGACAGCGGGGGGGACGCCGACGCGTCCCCCGCATCCCGCAGGTCGATCAACACACACAATGCATCGGTGAGCGGCTCGGCACTCCCTTGCTGTTGGCAGGCATAGGCGTCCGCATCCACTTCTTTCGCGAGCAAGTAGCGACTATAGAGGGCCTGGACGACGGGCAGGAAGAAGAAGGCCCCGGCTCCGGCCCGGCCCAGGGCCACTTTCAAGGGATCCCGCCGGAGCAGGTGGTACCGCTCGTGCCACAGTAAGGCCGTTAACTCGGCTTCGGTCAACACCGTGACCAGCCCGGTGCTGAGGCAGATCCGCGGCCAGAGCAGCCCGTAGCAAAAGGCGAGGGGGGTGGCGGCCTGCACCAGATCCACGCGACCCATCAGGTGGAGGCGGGCGAGCAGGGGTTGCAACGCGGGATCGAGCGGGCGGGTGAGGTGGAGCAGGCGCTGGAGCGTCTGCCGGGTGCGCCACGTCTGGCCGAGGAGCCGCGCCACGCCCCGACTCCCCCCGACCAATAACAAGCCGACAATCACATAACTCACGAGGTGCGCGGCCCAATCCGCCCGGGTGGGCACAAACAGGCAGGCGAGATCAATGTCGGCCGGGAGGATCACCCCCGGACGGGCGGGGGGCCGCACCCAGAGCGGCGCCAGCGCCGCGCCGACCAAACTCACCGCGCTCAGCAGACTGAGGCTACTCCCCAGGCGCCACCAGCCACTAGCGGTCATCGCGCGTTCCCGCCGCCTGGCGTGCGCGGGCGGCCTTCTCTTTCAGGCGACGGCGCACCCGGACGCGTTGCTCGGGGGTGGCCGCTTCCAGCACCGCGGCGAATTGAGTCAGCGCCAGATCGCCAAAATCATGCACGAGGGCCTGCACCACACGTTCACTCGCTTCCTGGATGAACGCCTCCCGCAGGGTGGCGACCTCATACAGATGCGTGCGCTTATCCAACGGAGTGCGGTGCAACAGGCCCTTCTCGGCCAGATTAATCATCACGGTCATCACGGTTGTATAGGCCACGGAGCGCGTGGCTTGGATGTCCGTGGTGATGTCGCGCACGGTGGCAGAGTCGCGGATCCACATCCGCTCCATGATCTCGATCTCTAAGGGTCCGAGTAGTTTGCTCAATCCGTCATCGGCGGGCTGCTCCATGCGTTGGTATAGGGAACGCGGCATTCCTCATCTCCTCTCCTCGGGCACAGGACATCGATCCTTTGACCGAATTATAGTAGGTAGCCTGGATCGTGTCAACCGCTAAGCGCCTCGGCATAGCGTAGCCGATCGACGTGCTGGATAAAATCAATGAGGGTATCCTCGTAGTTAACCTGCACTGCCGCGATCGGCTGATACAGACAGGGCCTGGTACACGATGGGGAGGCCGTAGGACCGGCGCAAACAGCCTGACACGGGAAGTGGAAGCCCTCTCGTGCCAAAAACGCATCATCGATCAGACGCAGGTGTCCAAGGGCTAGTTTGCCGACCGTACTGGCGCGGAAACCCAGGGGTACTGCCGAGTCGCCCAAGCCCGTAAAGACAAGATCCCTGGCACGCTCCTCAGGTTGTCGAAGCGTGCGGAGCGCGCCCAGGCTGGTGGACCTTCAGAACCGCAGCACACCTCCACTCGCGAGCGAGGTGACCGCGATGACGAGTCCGGCTCCGGCCACCGCCAACGCCGATAGCACTCCTAGGGGTTGGAGCAAACGGCTCTCGAAGGGAACCCGGCTCAGCAGCCGGCGGCCATAAACCATCAGCAGCCCGATCGCCGTCAGCACCACCGCCAGGCCCGCGCTGAAGGCCACGATCAAGACCAAGCCGACCCCGACGCGGTGAAAAGCGACCGCACTCAGCAACACGACCAGGGCACTGGGACAGGGAATGATCCCGCCACTAATGCCGAGAGCCACCAGGCTTTTAATGGTCACCGGTTGTCCGGCGGGAGGTAGATGCGTATGGGATGCGCCGAACGGTCCATGGCTGTGGACGCCGTCGGTGTGCTCATACGGATGCTCGTGCGGGTGCTCGTGCGGATCCGCACCGGTATGCATGGGGTGCTGCGCCGTAGGATCCAGCAGGGTGGGGGGTGCCGTGACACCTGGAGCAGGTGGGGACCCCGCCCCACTTCCCGCGCCAGCCGGTCGGGCGTGGTCAGGCAGGCCGACTCCGATCCCTTCTGCGAGCACAACATGTGGATGCGCCAGGCCCAGCGCATGCGCTCGCCCGTGGGCCTCTCGGGCGGTCCGGCTCTGCCAGGCGGTCCAGAGGGGGCGGCTGCGCTGCACAAACAGGACGAGCCCGACCACGACAATCATCAACCCGGAGCTGATTAAACAGACCTACCCGGCGGCCATCGTGGTGGGACTGGACGGCGACCCGGCAATCCTGCGGATCGCGCGGGCCAAAGTGACTGCGGCGGGGTTGGACGTGACCCTGGACCAGGGGACAGCGGTCGCGCTGCCGTACGCCGGCGCGTCGTTCGACCGGGTCCTGTCGAGTCTCGTCTTTCATCATTTGACACGCACCCAAAAGCGGCGCGCTTTGGGTGAGGTGTTCCGCGTCCTGCGGCCCGGCGGCGAGGTGCATATCGCCGATTGGGGACCCGCCCAGAATGGGTTACTCCGGCTGGCTTTCCTGGGCGTGCAACTCCTGGATGGCTTCGCGACCACGACCGATCATGAGCGGGGGCGCTTGCCCCCGCTCATCCGGCAAGCGGGATTTCGGGCCGTTCAGGAGCGCAGGTGCTATCCGACTCTGTGGGGCACCCTGGCCCTTTATAGCGCCCGGAAACCAGAATAAGCGTATCAAAACCAGCGGCTCAGCGGAAAGCGCTGCCCCTCGTGAACTGGCCCTTTTAGCCGTCAGCGAACCAAGCCCGCGTTCCTACCCCGACTACCCGGCACTCCCGGCGGGCTGCGGGACCGCGCTCGGCCCCAGGCTCACCGGGGCCGCTAATTCGCGCCCCACGCGCTTCAGCAGCACGGCGTTCACCGCCACAATAATCGAGGAGAGCGACATTAAGAGCGCCGACCATTCCGGGCGCAGCATGATGCCAAAGCTTGGATACAGGATGCCGGCGGCCACCGGAATCGCCAGGACATTGTACACCGAGGCCCAGACCAGGTTTTGCTTCATCTTGCGCACGGTCGCCTGCGAGAGCGTGATCGCGCGCAGAATGTCGACCGGATCGCTCTTCATCAGCACCACGTTGGCCGTTTCGATCGCGACATCCGTACCGGCCCCAATGGCGATGCCGATATCGGCCTGGGCCAGGGCTGGCGCATCGTTCACCCCGTCGCCCACCATCGCCACGCGCTTGCCCTCGCCCTGCAGTTGCTGGACGTATTGCGCTTTGTCGGCGGGCAAAACTTCCGCGAAGAAGCGGGTGATCCCGACCTGCTCGGCCACCGCCGCCGCAGTGCGCTGATTGTCGCCCGTGATCATCACCGTCTCAATGCCCCGCGCCTGGAGCCCCTGCACGGCGGCGCGGGCGCTCGGCTTGAGCGGATCGGCGACCGCGATCAACCCGGCGGCCTGGCCATCGACGGCGACAAACATCGGCGTTTTGCCCGCTTGCGCCAGCGTCGCTGCCTGCCCTTCGACCGCCGTGACCCCGATCTGTTGATCGTCCATCAGTTTGCGGTTGCCCACCAGCAGGGCATGGCCCTCCACGGTCGCCCGGATGCCGTGGCCAGCAATGGCTTCAAACCCGCTCGGATCGGCCAACGGTAGGTTGCGGGCGCGCGCTCCAGCGACAATGGCTTCGGCCAGGGGGTGTTCGGAGGAACGTTCGGCACTGGCGACCAGCCGCAGCAGTTCCGCCTCGGTCTGCCCACCCGTTACCACGATGTCGGTGACGGCGGGGTGGCCTTCGGTCAACGTGCCGGTCTTATCCAGCACGATGGCGGTGATCCGGGACACGTTCTCCAGGGTCGCGGCGTCTTTGATCAGGATGTTGTACTGCGCCCCGAGGCCCGTGCCCACGGCCACGGCGGTCGGCGTGGCCAGGCCTAGCGCATCGGGGCAGGCGATGACCACCGCCGAGATGGCAAAGGTCAGGGCGGTGATCACGGTGGCATGGCCGAGAAAATACCAGATTAGGAAGGTGAGGAGGCCCGACCCGACGGCCAGGATCACCAGGTATTGGGCGGCCTGGTCGGCCAGGCGTTGCCCGGGGGCTTTGGAGTTTTGCGCCCGCTGGACCAGCGCGACGATCTGGGCCAGGGTCGTATCGGCCCCCACCTTGGTGGCCTGGAAGCGGACACTGCCACTCCGGTTGATCGATCCCGCAATCACCGGATCCCCAGGCCGCTTGGTGACCGGGGCACTTTCGCCAGTCACCAGGGCTTCGTCAATGCTGGTCTCTCCTTCGGTGACCAGCCCATCCACAGCGACTTTGTCCCCAGGGCGCACGACCACCAGGTCGCCCACCTGCACCGCACTGCTGGGGATCGTCACCTCGATGCCGTCGCGGAGTACCGTGGCCTGCGGGGGGACGAGATCGAAGAGGGCCCGCAGGGCATCACTGGTGCCACGGCGGGCGCGCATCTCCATCCAGTGCCCAAAGAGGACAAAGGTCACCAACATCGCGGCTGCTTCAAAGAACGTCTCGCCGCCCAGGATCGTGATCAGCACACTGAAGCCATAGGCGGCGAGCACGCCGGTGGCGATCAGCACGCTCATGTTGAGCATCCGCCGCCGCAGGGAATAGTAAGCCCCAGCGATGAACATCCACCCACAATACCAGACCACGGGCGTGGTCAACACGAGCATGATCCAATTGGGATCCACTCCAAAGGTGGGGAGTTGCACCCCCAGGAGCGTCCGGCCTAACGGGGAATAGAGCACCGCCGGAATGGTCAGCACGAGGGCCAGGAAGAACTTATTGCGCATATCGCGCTCCATCCCCGCCGCCATGCCGGGATCGGACATATCGTGGTCCATGCCCCCGTGTCCGCGGTGATCCATGGCCGCCGGCCCCCCTATGGCCGGAGCCATCCCAGCGTGGCTGGTGTGATCCATTGCGCCTGCTCCGCTCGCAGGGGGTTGGTCCATCGCGGTATGTCCGCTGTGATCCATCCCGGCGTGCTCCATAGCAGCGGGAGTGCCCGATTCCCCTATATGTCCCATGTCATCCATGTCATCGTGCGTCATAACCGCAGGGGGGTTGGGTTCCCTGGGCGGCAGACCCCCGGCGGCAGGGGATGGAGGGGGCGGCGATGGGTGATGGTGCCGCTGCGCGGCGGTGGCCGGCAACTCATACTGCATACGATCGTGTTTCGTACCCATCGTGATCGGTAGCACATCCACGGCGTGGGCGAGATGCGCGAGCTGATCCGCAGGGGCTGGGTGGGCAGGCGCGCTGCGCGCAGGATCGACCGCTGACCCATCGGGGATGGGCGCACAGGCACAGCCGGTCGTGGTGATCAGTTGTTCGATCGCCGCTGGCGTGATTAACCCAGCCTGATAGCCGACGTGGACGCGGTCGTGCGCCCAGTCCAGGTGGACGCTGGTGATGCCCGGCTGCGCACGCAACGTGTGTTCCACAGCCTCCGCACAGCCGGTGCAATGGAGATCGTCCAGGCGGAAGGTTGCCGATTGCTCGCTAGAAGCATTTGTCTGAGCCATGCCCCAAAACTCCATCTTGAACGATTGCCTGCTCCCAGGCAACGCAACAGTCAGCCGCCACTTATGGTCGTGCCGCAGTGCGGCTATGAAGTCGCCGGGATCAGGGGATTGCGGCACCCCCACCAGGCAATCTGATCGCGCAGGGTGGACCCCCTGAACACCTTTACCCTGGCGGACGCGCCACGAGCAGGCCAACGGATCCTCGACCGGCTAACAACGCGCCACCGGGATTCGCTTACGCCGCCATCTGGGCCATGCGTCGACAGGACTCCGCACACCGACGACAGGCGTCGGCGCAGGCCTGCATCTGGGGATCCCGACCCAGTTGCGCACAACTTTGCGCACACTCCTCACAAATCTCGGCACACACCCCACAGATGCGGGCGTGAAAATCCGAGGTGCGGAGCATGAAGTTGGCGCTTGTTTGACAAATTTCAGCGCAATCGAGCAGCAGCCGGATGTGTGCGACCGTTGCATGTTGGCCCCCGATCTGCAGACAGTGCGGCATGGTCTCCAGGCAGATGCATGGCAACTGGTGCAGTTCTGGATGCACTGCTGCATCGCCTGATCCATTGCCCCACCGGTCATGCTGGCCATCCCCTGACCAGACTCGTGCGTGCTCATGTGATCCATGGCCTAACCTCCTGTATTGAGTGGCGACTAATGATGGTTACATCGTAGATTTTAGTCCGAAGCCTGCTCACTAAGAAACTTACTGCATCGAGCCGCTCAGGATTCCTACGATGGATGCATCTCAGCAAGTGTTGTACCACTCGTTGTCTGTGGAGGTCGCTGTCCTTCAACCCGAGGCGTTCTGCGGAGGGGACACGGCGCGGGGCGCAGCTCCGCCCCAGCGGCGCGGCTGCTGACAGGATCCGCCTACGCACCGATCGTCAGGCGGGGGTGGGCGGCCTCGGAGGCCTGCCGCCCGAGGCCGCCAAAAGCAGCGTTAACGGCTCACGCCGAGGATCCGCCCTGGTCGGGTTGCTGCGCCAAATACTTCTCGGGATCCTTGTCAAAGGCGACCTTGCACCCTTTGCTGCAAAAGTAATAGGTCTGCCCGTTGTAGACGGATGTCGCTGCGGCATCTTGCGGATCAACGTCCATGTCGCACACCGGATCGGTTGCCATGATCGTCTGTCTCCTCTGGTAGGTCGTTGGGGTTGGCCCAGGTAAGTGTCCATTCGCCCGGCCTTTCCACGCCTTGCGGTGACGCTTGCAGGATGGGTCGGGCGGCTTGCTCAACGAGGCGCCGCCTCTTGCGCGTTGGCTAGGCGTTCGCAGCATGGGTGCCGGTGACCGGATACCCTTCGTCGTCCAGGATCGCGCGCACCTGGTCCAGGCTCAGTGCAGTATCATCATACTGGAGAGCGACGGTTTTGGCCGGGATATTGACCTGCACCTGCTGTACCCCCGCCTGTGGCTGGAGCGCGCTGAGGATCGTCCGCTCACAATGCGCGCAGGAAATATCCGGGACGTCCAAAATGATTTGTGCCATCGTTCGTTGTTCCTTTCATGTTATGTTGGCTGTAGCCGCTGACCTTGGCGATGACCAGCGGTCGTCGCGGCTAACGGACCTCGATCACCCAGGCCGCCGTTTCAACACCGCCGCTCGTTTGGAACTGCGCCCAGACCTTGTAGCGGCCCGGTTGGGCAAACCGGTGGCTGAAGGCAAACGTCGGGCCAAACTGCGCGGGCGGGTCCGCCATCGTCATCGCGTTGTCCCCCGGTGGGACCGCTCCGGCCACCGCATGGACATGGGCAAATTGGTCCGCCGCAGCATCGAGCACGATGACGTGACTGGCCGCGCCCAGGTAGGGCCGCAGGTCGGTCAGGGGCTGGCCCCCCTCGGTCACGCGCACCACAAAATTACTCACCTGGCCCGCGCGAATGTCTCCTAGTGGCTCGATCTGGGCCAGGTAGACAGGATCATCCGCACGTTAGCTGATCAGGCGTGCTGTCCATGTTATACTCGGGGCATCTTGTTCTGCCGGGAGGAATCGTGTGCTATGTTGCCTGCTACCCTGTTGCTGCCCGACCCCACCTTATGCGTCACTGCGACCCAGGTGCTTGCCGATCAAATCACGCTGGTTCTGCGGGCCACCCTCCCCAGCGCCTGCTGCCCCGTCTGCCAACAACGGGCTCATCGGATTCAGAGCCATTATACCCGCACCCTGGCCGATCTGCCCCTGGGCGCCCACCGCTTGATCCTCCACCTGCGGGTCCGCCGCTTCCATTGTCGCACCGTCGGCTGCCCCCGTTGGATCTTCGCCGAACAGTTTCCCCAACTGGCCCGCCCTTGGGCCCGCCGCACTGGCCGCCTGACCACCGCCTTGCAACACCTCGGCCTCGCCCTCGGCGGCACGGCTGGCACCCGCCTCGCCCAGCGGTTGCACCTGCCGATGACCCCGGATACCCTGCTGCGTCTCGTTCGGCAGGTGCCGGATCCGGACCCACCCACCCCACGGGTGCTCGGCGTGGATGATTGGGTGCGACCCGTTCCCTCGAAACAGGCCTTATTCGCCTGGGGATGAGGGGCTGAACACCAACAAAGGAGTTGCGATGTTCTGACAACTTGCTGTTCGATGTTGGGTGCAATCCCCAACCCTGGGTGAACCAGGAAATGCCCCACCCCTGCGGTAGCGACTGACCCTCAATCCGCAAAGCGGGGTGGTCCCACTGGGCCTGCCGAACCCAACGGCAGTTTCAGCTTTGGTCGGTAGCTATGGATAGCGCAAGCAAAGGTACGCCTGAGGCATCGTCACGACGCACAAGCCTACGTGGGTTATCGGCTTGACCAAAATGGTAAGGATAGGGGCCTGGCCGCCCAATCAGGACCAGGGTTCACCCCCGCGAAACCCGGTGCACAGTACCGTCCTACGGCTACGGAAAACGAACAGCAGGAACGCGGTAACCTCATCGTGGCTCTCCGTGAAGCCCACGGAGCAAGCGGTCAGGCTGGATGCCCGATGAGTTAAGATGGTGTAAGAAGCCAACGCCGCCGTGTAACGCGGCGGATACGCTGACGTACACCCGGTTCGTTGGAAGATAAAGGCACAAGTAGGAGTGGACAGGTTATGAACACGGCAACTCTGCCGATGTATGAATGGAACACCATCCCCTGGGCACAGGCCGAGCGGGCGGTGTTTAAGCTCCAAAAGCGCATTTATCAAGCCTCGCAACGTGGCGAAAAACAGACAGTCCACAAGCTGCAACGGCTCTTGATGACGTCCTGGTGGGCGTGCCTCCTCGCGGTCCGCAAAGTCACCCAGGACAATCAGGGCAAGAAAACCGCCGGGGTGGATGGCGTGAAAAGTCTGCCGCCCCGGCAAAGACTCGCCCTGGCCCAACAACTCCAACGCGCTCCCCTGGTGGCGAAGAGTCCGCCAGTTCGCCGGGTCTGGATACCGAAGCCCGGAACCGACGAACTGCGACCGCTCGGCATACCTGTTATGGAACAAAGAGCACGCCAAGCCCTGGTCAAACTGGCACTGGAACCCGAATGGGAAGCCCAGTTTGAAGCGAATAGCTACGGGTTCCGGCCCGGACGCTCGGCCCATGATGCTATCGAAGCCATCTTCACCGGAATTCGGGCCAAAGCAAAGTATGTGCTGGACGCCGATATCGCAAAATGCTTCGACAGAATCAATCACACCGCGCTCTTGACCAAACTCCAAACCTTCCCGAAACTCCGCCGGGTCATTAAAGCCTGGTTGGAAGCGGGAATAATGGAAGGGGAGAAGCTGGTTCCCAGCACCGAAGGCGTTCCCCAAGGGGCAGTTATCGCGCCCCTCCTCACCAATGTCGTCCTACACGGGCTGGAAACAGCAGTCGCGGCCCAGTTCCAGCGAAGACGGCAGAATCGTTCACTCTGCCGCCCGCTCGTGGTACGTTATGCGGACGACCTCGTCGTCTTGGAGGAAGATGAAGCCATCATCCACCAAGTCAAAGACTTCGTCAGCAGTTGGCTACAGGAGTATGGGCTGGAACTGAAACCGAGTAAGACCCAGATTACGCATACCCTGCTGCCCTACAACAACACCGTTGGGTTTGATTTCCTGGGCTTCACCGTCCGCCAATTCCCCGTGAGCTACAACCGCAGTGCCCGCACGGGAAAAGGGCAACGACTTGGCTTCAAAACCATCATCAAACCGAGCAAGACAAATATCAAGCGGCAGCGCCAGAAACTGGCGGCGATAGTGGACCAACACCAACAAGCCCCCCAGGCCGCGCTCCTCAGCCGGTTAAACCCGGTCATCAAAGGTTGGGCCAACTACTATGCCACGGTGTGTAGCAAAGAAACCCTCAACACCCTGGACTGCTGTTTGTATCATAAACTGTGGGCGTGGGCCCGCCGCCGCCACCCGAAGAAAGGTAAACGGTGGCGGGCGGAGAAATACTGGCACTACCAACAAGGAAGTTGGACGTTCGCGGCGGGTCACCTGCGGCTAACGAAGGCCAGTCACACGCCCATCCGTCGGCACATCAAGGTGCAAGCAACGCGCAGCCCGTTCGATGGGGATTGGCTCTACTGGGGGCGCCGCCGGGGAACCCACCCGCAAGCACCTGCCGGAATCGCCTACCTATTGAAGCGGCAAGCGGGCCGCTGTGCCTATTGTGGACTGTACTTTAGCGCCGAGGACCAACTGGAAGAGGACCATATCCGCCCCCGCAGTTGTGGGGGTGCGGAAACGGGGACCAACCGCCAGTTGCTCCATCGCCATTGCCACGACCAGAAAACCGCTTCTGATGGTTCAGGGAAGCGCAGAGGTACTGATGACAACAGTCAACGAACCGAGGAGCCGGGTGAAGGGACAACTTTCACGCCCGGTTTTGCAGACGAGTCGCTTCGGTGACGGAGCGGCTTAGTTTAATGCGTGGCGGCGGGGCCGCACCTATGGCACCATCCTCTGTGACCTCGAAACCGGCCACCCGATTGACCTCTTACCGGATCGCCAGGCGGATACCCTCGTCGCCTGGTTGCTCCACCACCCGGGGGTGACGATCATCAGCCGGGACCGAGCTGGCGCCTACGCCGACGGTGCTCATCGCGGCGCACCATCGGCCCGGCAGGTAGCGGATCGGTGGCATATCCTTAAAAATCTCGGAGATGCCCTGGAGCGGGTCATCACCCGCCTCTATCTGACCCTGGCCCAAGCGTTGGTGCCCCCCTCCTCGCTGTCTGTGGTCCTCCCACCGGGGGCGGAGGCGGCTGCGGCTCCGCCCCCGTCCGCCGCCACGGCGACCACCGCGCCCGCTGCCGATGCCCGTAATAACGCATCAACTCGGCGTTGGGCAGGTAAATCTCGCCGATCAGCACCCGCTCGTCATAGGCATCAAAAACCGCCCGCATCCGCCGGAGGATCTCGTGGACATCGGGCTGGTTGTGGCTGTAGAGCGGGATCTGGGCGTAGACCGGATCCTGGCCTGACGTGAAATCGGGGTTGAGCGGGTTGTCGCGCAAGAATTGATCCTTGATCAGGTAGAAAATCACGTCCACCCGGAAGCCGTCTACCCCTTTGTCCAGCCAGAAGCGGATCACATCGAACACGGCGGCCTCGACCTCCGGGTTCCGCCAGTTCAGGTCGGGCTGCTCGACGGCGAAGGAGTGGAGGTAATACTGCCCGGTCGCCGCATCCCACTCCCAGGCCCCGCCGCCGAACGCCGCCAACCAGTTGTTCGGCGGCCCACCCCCCGGCGCGGGGTCCTGCCAGATAAACCAGTCGCGCTTAGGATTGTCCCGCGATAGGCGCGACTCGCGGAACCAGGGATGCTGGTCCGAGGTATGGTTCGGCACCAGATCGAGGATCAGCTTCATCCCCCGGCGGTGGACATCGGCCAGCAGGCGGTCGAAATCGGCCATCGTGCCGAACAGAGGTTCGATGCCGGTGTAGTCGGCCACGTCGTAGCCGAAATCGGCCATCGGCGAGGGATAAATCGGCGACAGCCAGATCGCGTCCACGCCGAGCCATTCGGTATAATCCAGGCGGTCGAGTATCCCCGGCAAGTCGCCCACCCCGTCGCCGTTGCGATCCATGAAGCTCCGTGGGTAGATCTGGTAGATGACCCCTTTTTGCCACTAGGAATAGTGGTCGTTCATGCCGTACAATCCCTTCCTACAAGGTGCCGAAGAGATCCAGAGCAATCGTCAGGTAGTGGTCTCGCGCATGGTGGGGGTTCCCTTTTCACGGTGGGCCTTCAGCCAGGGTGCGTGAGTGCGAGGTTACTCGGGGGAGGCCGCCGGTAGGGCGGCTTTGCCGGGACGCGGAGGGAAATTGGCGAGAACCGGAGCCTGCAAATGGAGATAATGCTGCACGAGCAAGGAGAGAAAAGCCGCCAGGGCCAGAGATAGGATAATGGCGAGAAAGAACGAGAGTACGCAGAGGAGAAACACGAGCAGCAGGAGGAAGAAGTTGACTCCAGGGCTACGCAGGGTGATGATCGCGGCGTTACGCAGGACATCGCGGATCGGCATCTCGGGCTGGTTGATCAGCAGCGGCCAGGCGATGAGCAAGCATTCGAGCCAGACGATCAGGATGTAGAACAAGAAGAACACCCCGACGTTCACCAGAACCTGGTTTCCGCTCAGGGCGTTGGCATAGTAGAGCATGTCCGTGACCAGGATAAAGGTCCCCAGGAAGGTGATCAGGCCCAGTTTCCAGGCCCGCCAGAAGAACGTCCGCAGGTAGAACCAGAAGTTGCTCGGCTCGGCCCCCACGCCGATGGCGGCGTCGCGGGCAATCCCCAGCATCGCGGCGGTCGCCGGGGGACCGGCGACCACCGTGAGCACGAGGAAGAGCCAGACGAAGTTCATCGCCGCGAACGGGATCAGCCCGTAGTACCAGTCCTGGACGGCAAGCGTGAAGGCCAGGCGCAACGGACCAGGAGGGCGTTGCCGCCCTCCTGTCTCAGCCTTTGACACCGCTGAAGGTCGCACCCTGGATGTAGAAGCGCGAGAAGACCAGGAACAGCAGCACCATCGGGATGGTGTTGAACATCGAACCGGCCAGCACCACGTTGTAGAACGTGCCGTACTGCCCCTTGAGGAAGCCCAGGCCGACGGTGAGCGGGAACATGTCCGCCGTATTGAGCAGCACCAGAGGACCCAGGAAGCTGTTCCACACGCCCTGGAAGCTCAACAAGGTCACCGTGATCAGCGCGGGCCGGGCTAGGGGCAGGATCACCCGCCAGAAGGTGGTGAAGATGCCCGCGCCGTCAATATAGGCCGCCTCGTCGAGGTCCTTCGGAATACTGCGGAAGAACTGGGTGAGCAGGAAGATCATCCCGGCACTGGTCAGGTTGGGGACGATGATCGCTCCGTAGGTGTTGACCAGGTGCATAGCGTTGAGGATCTGGTATTGCGGGATCATCAGCACCATGCCGGGGATCATCAGCGTAGACAGCATGGCGGCGAAGACTAAACCCTTGCCCTTGAAGTTCAACCGGGCGTAGGCAAAACCCGCCAGCGAGCAGAAGAAGAGCTGAGCGACAGTGATCGTCGAGGCCAGGATCAGGCTGTTCAAGATCCAGCGCGGGAAGTACGAGTTCCCATCTGCGTCAGCCAGGGCGTTCCACACGTCGGGGTAGTTCTGCATCCGCCACACATTGGGCAAGAGGGTGGGCGGCCAGGCCAGCACTTCCTGCGTGGTTTTGAAGGAGCCGAACAGCGCCATCACGAAGGGGCCAAGGAAGATGACCGTCATCAGGATCATCACGATGTAGCGAATCGTCATGCTGATATAGAAGCTGGGCTGTCTGCCGACACTTTGGGTCGTGCTGCCCGGAACCGCCGCTTCTGCGCGCTGGGTGGTCGTTGTGGTCGCCATAGATTCACCTCCCTGAAACCGCAGGCCGCTTAGTTGCCTGTGTTACTCCCGCCCAGGAAGCGATTCTGGACCAGGAAGAGCACAAAGATCATCACAAACAGGATGAACGACATCGCTGCGGAATAGGCCATGTTGAAGTTGGTGAAGGCCGATTGGTAAATCAGCAGGTTGATCGTCGTCGTCTGGTTGAGCGGCCCGCCGGCGGTCATGATGTATGCTTGATCGAAGACTTGCAGCGTGCCGATCGTGCCGAGCACCACGACCAGGAAGATGATCGGACGCAGCATCGGCACCGTGATCTGGAAGAAGCGCTGCACACCGACGCAGCCATCGAGACTCGCCGCCTCGTAAACATCTTCCGGAATGTCCTGCAACGCCGCCAGGAAGTAGAGCATGAACGTGGGCGAGGTCGTCAGAATCGCCAGGATCATCAGCGCGGGTAGGGCCGTATGGGCGCTCGCATCGGTCAGCCAGGACACGGGCTGGAAGCCGGTCCAGCCGAACAGGGTGGAGAGCGCGTAGTTCAGGATGCCGCTTTTCTGGAAGACCCAGACAAAGATGAGCGAAATCACCACCGAGGAGGTGACACTGGGGATATACCAGGCGATGCGGAAAAACTGCTTGCCGCGCAGCTTGGCGTTGAGCACCACCGCCAGGATCAGCGCCAGCCAGGTCTGACAGAACGTCACCACGACCGCATAGGTCACAGTGTTGCCGACAGCGGTGTGGAACAGCGGGTCGGTCAGCACCTTGCTATAATTCTCGAACCCGATCAGCTTCGGCGTGTTCAACAGTTGCAGATCAGTGAAGCTCAGGTAAAAGACATACAGCATGGCCCCGAAGGTGAAGACGATGGACGAGATGATCCAGGGCGAGACAAAGAGATAGCCGGTCAGGGTCTCGAGGGTTTGACGGCTCATTCCCGATGACTGCGGGACCGGGGCTGTTTGGACTGTTTGGGCCGGTGTAGCCATAACGCGCCTCCTCAGCAGCCCGGGCGTCCCAGTGGGACGCCTCGGGCCATCAGCGAAACTGCGGATTCAGGAGCCAAAGCGGCAGACCGCTCTGGCTCCACTAAGGACGACTACTGACCGGCAGCGAGCAGCGGATCAACTTCCTGGCAGGCTTGATCCAGCGCCGCCTTGGGATCCTGCTGCTTGGCGAAAACGCGCAGCGTGGCGTCGTTGATCGCCTTCTTGACCTTAGAGTCGTTGATGCCACCGTAGTAGTCCGGCGTGCCATAGGTGGCCGTCTGATAGATCAGCTTCGAGATCTTGCTCTGCACGGCGGGTTTCTGGAAGAAGGGATCATTGTCGAAGCCTTGAAGCGCGGGCAGGGCGAAGCCGGTCTGCAAGATCGCGCCTTCGTTCTCGCGGCTGGCGAGGAAGAGGGCCAGCGCGGCGGCGGCCTTCGGGTACTTGCTCTTGGCCGAGGCTCCCCAAGCGTTGAAGAAGAGCAGATCGGCCTTGCCACCGCTCTTACCCACGGGCAGCGAGACAGCGTCATACTTCACGCCGAAGGCGGCCTTCGGGTCGTCCAGGAAGGGGATCATCCAGCCGCCCTGCGCGGCGCTGGCGAGGCGCTTCTTGGCAAACCCTTCACCCGACCAACCAGCCCCAATATCCGCCGGGACTGTGGCGATCTGGTCCTTGTACATGCCGTACCACCAGGTCAACGTGGCTACGCCGATGTCGCTGTTGATCGCGCACTTGTTGTTGTCAATGATCTTGCCGCCGTTCGCCAGCGCGAACGCGCCCCAGCGCTCGAAGTCGGGGTCGGTGGAGAAGCCGAAGACCTGGCTCTGGCCGCTACCCGAATTGTTCGCCTTGACGAAAGCAGCGAAGTCATCCTGATTCCAGCCTTCTTTCGGCGGGGTCTTGACCATGTCGGTGTTGTAGAAGATCGCCAGCGAACCAAAATCCTTGGGCAGGCCGTAGATCTTGCCATCCTTGCCGATGAAGGTGTTGATCAGGTTGGGGAAGTAATCATCCTTGCTGCGCCCCGCCTCGGCCAGGGCCGGGGTCAGGTCAAGCAATATATTGTTGGGGATCAGTTGGTAACCCAGGCCCGGATCAATATAGAAGACATCCGGGGCCGCGTCGCCCTTGATTTGGGCGAGCAGCTTCGTCCCATAGTCGGACGGCTGCGGTTCGTAGGTGATCTTAATATCAGGATAGACCTGGTTGAAGCGCTTGATCGCGGCGCTGTTTACGCCCTGCTCAGAGGTATCACCCCAGCTAGACACACGTAGAGTTGCGCCCGCTTCAACCGCGTTCTTTTTGTAGGCCGCAGGGTCAAAGGTGCCACTGCTACCCGTGCCGCCACCGGTAGTCGCGGTCGCCGCGCCGCCCGCAGCGGCGGTCGTGTTGGTGGGCGCGGCCACCGGAGCAGTGGTGGGGGCGGGGGCCGTGGTGGCCGTCGCATCAGCACCGCAGGCCGCCAATAGCATCGAGCTGATGACGAGCAGAGCCAGCGGGAGCATCCATTTTGTCGAACGTTTCGCCATTGTAACTTTCCTCCTGAGTTCCTTACTCTAAACCGCAACACTTGCGGGCGCGTGCTTGTCTACTACGACAACCCGAACGATTGAGCAAGTAGCTGTATACACCGCCAGCACATCCCCCCCTTCGCACATTGGCCCAGACCAGCGTAGCCGCATCTGGGAAGAGCGCACCGGTACAACCGCCCTCTAGCCGATTCGCCAGTAGCGATTGGTGCGGTCGTCTTCTAGCTCTTCCCGCTCTCCAATCGTGATCGGCGCGGGCGCGGCTTCGACATTGGTGTCGGCCAGCCCGCCCATTGTCGCCCCGCTGTTGTTCTCGGCCACACTGCGGCCCACGTCGCCGCCGCGAATTGGATCGTGGGACACGGCCCCCGCCCCCGTGATCGGGAGGTCCGCCGCGCTCGCACCCAGTGGAGACGCGGCGATATCCCCCCCGCCGGGATCGTTCACCGCCCCCATGATCAGGGACGGAGTGGCAGTCGTAATCAGGGGTGTCCCGCCGCTCGAATTCTGCGAGGGCAGGCTGATCACGGGGCCGGTGGTGCTGGTACCCGGCTCGCTACCCGTGTCGGTGCTGCCTACATAGACCAACCGCCCCGTCTGGTACAGCTTCTTGATAACGCGATCCGCTGCCGACTCATCCAGGCCCAACTGCTGTTCCACGGTGTGGCGCATTTGGGCTTCTGTGTGCTGGCGCGGGCCAGCCAGTTGCTCACCATACTGCTCGCGTAGTACGGCCAAAACCTTTTGTAAAGCGCTTGCATCGCTGTCTATCGCTGCGCCTCCTGTGTGAAAGGGATAGGCTAATACCTGCAAGAATTATGCCTTGATCCGTTCGATAGGGACACAATAGACTGCCACGCATGAATAGTCAAGCGGCTCAGGAGCAGCAAGCTCAACAAAGCTACACAATCGTGGCTTTTCCGGCTTTGCCCGATCCGAAAACGTTTTAGCTAGCGACAGTATAGACTGGCAAGCACGAAGAGTCAAGCGGCTCAGGAGCAGGATCGACAAAGCCATTTGGATGAAGTCTTTCTCAAGATCAACGGCAAGACCCATTACCTGTGGCGCGCCGTGGACCAATATGGCAACGTCCTGGATATTTTGGTGACCTCCCGCCGTGATAAGCACGCCGCCAAGCGCTTCTTCCGCAAAGTGCTGAAAAGATGTAAGTATGTCCCACGAGTGATCATCACCGATAAGCTGGCCAGCTAGGGCGCGGCCAAGCGCGAGATCCTGCCCAGCGTAGAGCATCGCCAACACAAAGGATTAAACAACCGCGCGGAAAACTCCCACCAGCCAACGCGGCAGAAAGAGCGGCAGATGCGCCGGTTCAAGTCACCGGGCCAGGCGCAACGCTTCCTTTCGGCATTTGAGCCGATCCGGGGGCATTTTCGGTTGAGCAGGCACAAACGACCAGCCGGAGAGTACCGTGCCCACCGCCAGCAGCAATTCCAGAGTTGGAACGACGTAACCGGAGTGCAAGCAGTGGTCTAATACACAAATCGTAGGAGAGTGAAGCGTCTGAAGGATGGCTTAGGGCCGTTCCACAGTTGCACCATGCCTGTTGCCAGAGTTAAGTTGACAGCACCTCTTGCAACAAGGTGGTTAACGCAATGAGTTCTGTCTTTGGCATAGCTACATCTCGCTTTTTAGCGCCGCTGAGACTTGACGCAGCCGCGCCTGCCCCATGCCCATCGTCGTCTGGTAGCCCACGCCCGCATACTGTGCGAACGCGGCCAACGCCGCCACGGCTGGCGCACCCGCCTCGCTGGTTTGGACCTGATAGGTGCAGGTCCCGACGAAACCTTTCTGCTTGTGTTTAGGGTACTGGAGCAGGGTGGTGTGGAGGGCGTGATCCGCAACCCAGAGGGCACGGGACACGAACTCACGTACGACTGTTTTATCCCAGCGCAAGGATTCCGGCGCATAGGTATTCCACACCCGCAGCAGGCTGTCCCACACCAGGTGGGGGTCGGGAAGGAGGGCGAAGTGCTTATCACCGAGATTAAACGCGGTCGGCGTGGCAAATTCCAGGGTCAGGTACGGTTGGGCCGGGGTAGAGGCCAGGGTCCGCCAGTCCGTATATCCGGCCCAGCCGCTCGGATCCGTTTCAGAGGTCGCCAACACGCGCTCGACCACGAAATCGGCTGCGCCGATTCGCAGCTCTAGTGGCTCCGCGACGAGTAGCCGACTGCCCAGACACCGCCATAGCCTGCTGCCGTCCAGCAAGGTCACGCGAAACTGAGCGGGCTGACCGGGGCACACCCTCAGGCCGTCGCGCTGGGCCGGAAGCCCCCAGAGCGGCGAGACGGTGAACGGGCGATAGTTGGGTTCGTCATGCAGACGCGAGGCCAGCGGCGGATCTATTTGCCGCACGAGGTCGAGGAATGCACCATGCGTTTGATGGCCGGTGGTCGTGGGGAGCTTCCGCGGTCTCAGCGCTTGGAGATCAAAGATGACCGAGTAGAGATAGTCGTTACTCAAAACCCTATTCCTCTCAGACGATGATCGCCCCACCTACTGAGCACCGATTGTGTCGCCGCCGTGCGGTGCGATCACGACTGGCGAGCAAGAACGCATCCAGGCCAAAGGCGATACTCCACTCATCATAGTTGTTGCCACCCAAATTCTGAGCGCGCAGGGGATAGAGCGCAAACAGTGGGGGTAAATGGAGGCTGCGACTCAATAGCGCACTACTCCATTGGCTGACCCAGCAATTGAGTTGGCGTTTCTTCAATTCCTTGTTGATCATTCGTAAGTCACTCCCTGCGGGACCGATCTGTAGATCGGTCAGACGGATCACCTGCTCAAACGGGTCTTTCTTTTCCTCAAGCGCCATCTTCGATAGCGTGAAGTACTGTTCATTAGCTGGGCCACGGATCAGGCCGCGCACCCGTAGATAACCTAGTGGGCGTTGCCGGGCGATCTTGGGCAATTCTATCGCCGCCCGTTCGGGCCAGTGCCGTCGCACTAATGTCTCAAACTGCTCGGCGCTGTCGAACGGATCCCACAATGCTCGGCGCAGCACAAAGGCCAGATTGTAGGTCCGGGCCGGAAACAGACCCTGCCGAGCATCCAGTTCATCATAGATCGCCACTACGAATTGCCCTTCGGGTCCGCCCCGAAAGCTCTCCAAATCCGAGAGATAGAATTTACTTTGGCTACCCTGAATAGCTTGGCCTAATGCTCGCCATATGGCTTGTTGTCGCTTACGGATCTTTAGATACTGCACCTCCGCTTCGGGTTGTGTCTGCGGTGGTCGCGGATCATAAAGCAGGGAAACCAGCCAGTGCAGTTTTGGCTCGATCCTTTCCTTCCGGTCGGGCAGTTCTTGCCGCAGCACCCGTTCGCAGGCGGCCACCGCTTCCAGGGGTGCATAGACTTGGGCATAGCGGGGAAATTCTTCATGGCCCAGGTAGGCAGCATTCAGTAACTGCACCAGATCGGCGCGACTAACCAATGCCCTGTCCGCCTGATGATCCTTCACATATTCATATACATACTCCGGCACCACCAGCCAGACCCGGTTGGGAATCGCGATCGTATTCGGCTCCCGACCTTGCCTTCCTAACCGCCCCAGGCGCTGGAGAGCCTGGGCAGCACCGCGCGCCTCGCAAACCAAAAACTCCTTGCCCTTGTCGCCCGTCAGATCGACACCCACATCAATGGTGGTGGTGCCTACCGTAAAGCGGCGTTGCAACGCCCCGCCGCGCGCCTCCCGATCCATATAACCATGCACCTCGCCCACAGCATCCGCGCCATAGAGGTCGCGTAGCTGGTCGGCCAGCAGCTTGGCTTCGTAGACGCTGTCCACGATGAACACGCCTCGGACTGGGGGGCTGGTGCCATCAGCCCAGGCTAAGATCTCAGATAGCGCGCCCCGAACCGCGTCGCCCCCCTTCCATCGCAACAGATCCCCGGCCAGCAGGTCAATCGTGACCGGTTCGCAAACCACGTTTCCTGTTGAGTCGGAGGGAGCAGTGATATCTTCAGGCGGCAAGCCCAGGCGGTCCAGGTACTGACGCAGGTCGCCGCGCGGGGTGGCTGAAGAAAAGATAAACACATGCGGGTGCTGGGGAGCCAGGGCTTGGACCAAACCGACGATGAACACTGCGTTCGCCACCTGCTTAGTGTTGTACAGATGGAACTCGTCGAAGGCGATGATCGGATAGTTGCTCAGAACATTGCGGAAAGCATGGGCACCATGCCCTAGGCTGAACATGCTGTACATTTGGCCGTAAAGACTATACAACAGCAGATACAACACGTCGGGATTGGTCAGCACTGCCGTTGGAAGCACGTCCCCGGTCAGCCAGGCCAGGGCGTGAGCGTGGGTGCGGATGTGGCCTTGCTCCGCCAGCACATCATCCAGCCCTTCGCTATCGGTCACGGCCAACGCCCGCGCACCGAAGTGCTTCCGAAGCGAGTCATACTGATCCACTACCAGTTCATTGGTGGGGTAGACGCCAATGGTCCGGGCGTTCCCGCCGTCCAGGATGGCGGCGGCGAAGTTCGCCAGCGTCTTGCCACTGCCAGTGACACTGGCGTTAATCAGGCAGATGGTTTCGCGGGCATCCAAGGCCTGACGCACCCGTTCCAGCGTGTCTCGTTGATGGGCATAGGGTTTGTAACCCTCCACAAACACGCTTTTGATGCGCAAGTATCGCAGAGTGTCTACCAGGAACTGCATAAATCCTCTCCCAGGTAGCCCATCTGCAACGGGAGGGATACCGTCTCGTCCGCAAAGGTCGCCGTGAGGTAGGGACCCGGTACGCCAGTGAAGACCGGATGGTCGATCAGGCGCGTGGGCAAGGCGGTAGTGAGCACATCATAGACGACCGGGCGGGCTGCCGGAATCAGGTCGTCCCAGTTGAGCAGAATAGAGAGTTCGCCGCGCGGGATCGCCCGATTGGGCGGGAGGGAGTCAGCCACCTGGCGCACTTGCTGCCCCGGCGTGACGACCAGCCGGGCCTTCGCCATGAACTTGCCCAGTCGCAAATAGGGCGGAAAGACTAGTGTAGTGAGGCTGATGACATAGCAACGAAAGACGGTCCCCGGGCGGAAGCACTTGATGAAGCCCCATTCCGGGTAGCCGATGCTGCGGCCTTTGCCGAGGCTGTAGCTCTCGCCGAGTGTGTTGTACTGGCTGACCAGGGTGCTGCCGCGCAGCAGCCGGGCAGGCGTGATATAGTGGCGTTCTCCGGTGGCTAGTTCCTCGCGATAGTGCGGTTGCTGGACCGGTTGATACCATGGTGCGACAGCCCAGCCCAGTGCGTACGTCAGCGCATAATTGTGGATGAACGGCCCCGTCTCCGCCACCTTGCCCCGTTCCGTGGTGGCGAAGAAGAGGTAATCATGCAGGGTCAGCTCGCAACGGTATAACTCCATCGCCTACTCCTCAACCTCGCCCCCATTCGCGTCCGGCGCTTTCTCTTTGCTCTTCACATCCTTGACATAGCGTAATGCCTCACGATCGAGGCCTTCCAGCAGCCAGCGAAGGGTGGACGCATCGGCAAACAGACTACTGACACTATTCAACAGCCCCGGCAAATCGCCTACAGCCCGCCGCCGTCCGACGGCGCGGGCCAGCGCAGCGACCTCCACTTGCGGCCAGCGGCTGGTGAAGTCATCCAGACTGAGATAATCATTCACCCGCCCTTCGGCGTCGGCCAGGGCGTCGTAATAGAGCTGCGTCAGTTCCAGATTGCTGAACAATTCCACATCGCTGAAATAGATGCCGAGTACATGATTGCGGATGAAGCCCTCCCGATTGCTCTCAGCCCCATAGCGAGTGGTCTTCAAGATATTGCCCAGGGCATAGACAAACTCGCCTGCAGTCACATCCAGCAACGTTTCCACCGTGGGGATGAATACCTGGGGCAAGAGGTTCTCGCGGTGGGCGTAGGCGCTACCGGCGATCCCCCCCGCCGTCGTCTCGGCGATGGCGTTCAACTTAATGTCCCGCATGACCTGGGGTTCGCTGCGGACGACGAAACCGCTGTCGGTCAGGACGCGCGCCCGTTGGCTGGCCGTGCCGGTGGTGGCGGCGAAGCCATAAAGGATGCAGTCGGGGCACTGCCCACAACTGTTACCCATGATCTGGCAATCGGCAGGGGCCACCTTTCCCCCTTTAATGCGCGATGTCTTGCTCAAAATCTCCATGTCGCGCAGTAGGGCTTTGCCCGTGCGCCGCTCCGGTGCAATCTGCTTGCGCTTGTACATCACGATGCGATCAACGGCCAGCGTGTGGGTAATGCCAGCTTGCAAGCGCTCCACGTCCAGGGTTGGCCCCTCGGTGGTAAAAATGGCGTGCGACTTAGTCTCGCGCAGCACCACGATCTGAGTATACCGATTCTGGCGGTAGCGCGGGATCTGGTCGTGGAACGCACCAGGATATTGATTGAGGATGCCGGAAAGCTGGTCCATTGTGCGGGTTCCTCCTGTGCAAGGGGCGTGGTGCCCGGCGCTACAATTCTTCGGTTGCGTCGGCCTGGTCAGCGGCTTGGCGCGCAGCAGCAGCAGCTTCAGGGTCGCGGGTCTTGTAAGCCGCCCAACGATCATTGATCTGCTGGGCGGTCAGAAAATAGATGGCATCGGCCATCCAGTTTTCCTCATGGGTCAGCTTCGATACGCTCCACCCGCAACGGTCGTTGAACAAGCGGTAGACCATCAACTCCGCGAACTGCTGGGCGGCAGCCATCCGCTCATCATCGTCACGCAATGGCGTCGCCCCGCCGGACACGCGAGTGAGCCGCTTGAGGACGTGACCGGCCACCCGGTCCCGCAGTTCTTGCGGATCGAGTTGGGCGTTGCTCTTGAGCGCCTCTACGCCAGTACGGAAGAGGGTTTCGTAACGGTGGGCGCGTCCTTTCTGCTTGGTGGAGGGTAGGTATAATTGGAGACTCACATCAGTAATACGTTCGGCCAGGTTCATCATCTCACCTCCTTCCCGGTCGATCATCAACTCGTAGCCTCGCTCATATAGTTTGCGGCGGGCGTCATCGCCCGCCCCCTGCGGGTGAGGCAGCAAGATCACGCAGGCGCGAGTAAAGATTGGGTAAGGCTGCACGGTCTCGTTGTCGCGGGCCAGGGCTTTGTAGAATGTGGCCCCCCCCAATGGGTTGCTGTTGAGCGTAGTGAACACCTCGGCGACTTGCTTGTCCAGGTTGCGCGGCTCGTCGGTTGCCTTGCGCGGATGGAGCGCGCCGGTGATCTCCCAGGCCGCCGCCAGCAGATCGAGCGCGACGGGCAGTGCGGCCAAGGGCAGGCGGGTGCTGCTCTCGCTGGCGCGACCATCAGCGGCCAGTCCGCTCGCCGTCCGCACTGGCAGCAAGCCGTACAACAGCGGCGGCAACCCTTCCATTTCGATCACCCGGCGCATTTCTTCGGGCCGGGTGATGCTTAGGTAAGGTCGCTCGGTCAGATAAACGCGCGCGCCGGTTAGCAGATGGATCAGCATGCCTGCGTAGAGCGCCTTCGCCCAGATTTCGCTGCGGGTGGGGGCCAGCTTGGCATCAGAGGCGGCGTTGTCGTAGCTCATCAGTACATAGTTGGGGGTCCTGAACGAAACCCTCAGGTGGTCTCCTGGTTTGTTGCGCGGCTGCCGTCCGGCTTTGTCAGGGGTGTTCATGTACTCGGCCTGCTGAACAAACATCTGGTGCACGGCGGCCAGCCAGTCTTCGTCCAGGCCCTCACCGGCGAGCCACCGGGCGGGGATGCCTTGTTTGCCGTGCAAGTTCAGCTTGCTGACCATCGTCGGCTCACTGCCAAACTGCTCGCCCAACAGAGATGCGCCAATATACTGCCACAACGCCGGGGTAAAGGAGTAGTCAGGCAGTACATACATATGGACGCGCCGCGAGGCGTTGCTATCGCTGCCCGTCGGCAAGGCCTGGCCCGCCAGCTTGCGGAGCATGAACTCCAGGTAGCACATCGGGCACCAGACCATCTGCCCGCCGACCTCGGCACTAGGCAGCAGCCGGTTAGAAA
>JBBSEL010000004.1:0-21666 GCA_038239755.1 Chloroflexia bacterium
GCGTGGCCCAGGTGCTCGACACGGTGCTGGATTCGAAGTCGGGCCGCCACTATCTCGTACTGGAAGAGGTGAGCGGGCGCGCCCTGAGCGGCTGGACCAGTGGCAAGCCGAACGAGAGTGCTCCAGGGGCCGAACCCCCATCGCCTACGCGGGCGCTGTCCTGGCTGGTCCAGGCCGCCGATCTGCTGGCCGATCTGCACAAGGCGGGGGCGATTGGCTGCGATTTCGGTCCCGACAGCCTGTTTGTGCTGCCCGATGACCGCTTGATGCTGATGGACCCAGCCTCCTGCACGGTGGCCGACGGCCCGACGGCGGCCAAAGCCGAGGCGCTGCGAACCGATGTGCAGCGGGTCGCGGCGGGGTTGGAGCAGTGGTATCATGCCCTGCCCGGCGTATCCACCCAGACGGCGGAGGATGTGCCGACCGCCGCTCTGAGCACCCCCACGCCGACCCGGCCCAAGCCCGGCGAGTCGCCCCCCGCCGCGACGGTCGATGCAGTGCTGGCGCATGGCCGAGCCGGGGAATACCCCACCGCTGCCGCCCTGGCCGAGGCTCTGCACGATATCCACGATGCCGATGTGGCCCCCAAGGATCTGCAACTGACCAGCGGGCGGGCCAGCGATGTGGGCGTGCAGCGCCAGTTGAACGAAGATAGCGTGCTGGTGCTGGAAGTGGCCGGGATGGAGGCCGCCGGGACGGTGCCTGCCGGGGTCTATATCGTGGCCGACGGCATGGGCGGTTATGAAGGCGGCGAGGTTGCCAGCAGCATCGCCATCCGCACCATCGGCGGCATGTTGCAGCAGCAGGTCCTCGCCCATCTGGTGACCGGCGAAGAGAGCGTGCCGGGCCGCGACGAGTCGATCCAACTGGTCCGCGAGGCGGTGCTGGAGGCGAACCGGCGCATCGCCCAGCTGAACAGCCAGCGCCGCAGCGACATGGGCACCACGACCACGATGGCGCTGATCGTCGGCAACCATGCCACCATCGCCAATGTGGGCGACAGCCGTACCTACCTGTGGCGCGACGGCAAGCTGAAACCGATCACCCAGGACCACTCGCTGGTCGCCCGGCTGATCGCGGCGGGCCAGTTGACCCCGGAAGAGGGTCGCCACTTCGACCGCCGCAATGAGATCTACCGCGCCCTGGGCGATGCCCACCTGACCGCCGATCAGGTAGACATATTCGAGCGTCGCCTCGGCCCGTTCGACGCCCTGCTCCTCTGCTCCGATGGGCTGTGGGAACTGGTGCGCGATGAAGATATGGAACGGATTATGCTGGCTGCCCCCGATCTGAACACCGCCTGCCAGCAATTAGTCGCCGCCGCCAACAAGGCGGGGGGCGACGATAACATCAGTGTTGTGATTGTCCAGGCCGTCACCGGCCTGGACGAATAGTACTGAGTGCTGAGTGCTGAGTACTGAAGTAACGAGTGCTAAGGATATGGAAAACGAGCTATGAAGTTGGGCACTCAGCACTCAGCACTACGACCGGAGGTTTGACTAATGCCGAATGAATTGACCCTGACCGCTACCTGGGGGCGCGATCCCTTGCCCGCCGGGGGCGACGGCCAACTGGCCTATTTGCTGCTCGATCTCACTGCCGATGTGCAAGTGGCCGCGTCGGGCGCGGGGCTACCGCTGAACCTGGCCCTGGTGCTCGACCATAGCGGCTCGATGAGCGGGCCGAAGCTGCAACACCTGAAAGAAGCGGTCACGCGGGTAGTCGATCAGCTCAGCCCGCAGGACACCCTGTCGGTCACCGTGTTTGACGAGAAGGCCAAGCTGCTGGTGCCCACCCAGCAGGTGACCGACCGCGAGGCGCTCCACGCCCTGGTCGGGAGCTTGCGCGAGGCGGGCGGCACCCAGATGTCGAGCGGGCTGCGTACCGGGTTGGACGAAGTCCGCAAAGGGGCCGGGCCGAACGTGGTCAGCCGCATCCTGCTGCTCACCGACGGGCAGACCTGGGGCGACGCCGAAGCGTGCGTCACCCTGGCCGCCGAGGCCGGGCAGGCGGGCATCCCGATCAGCGCGTTCGGCGTGGGGGCCGAGGAAGACTGGAGCGTGAGCCTGCTCGACCGTATGGCCGAGGCCAGCGGCGGGCAGGCCGACTATATCGCCCAGCCCGCCGACACCATCGCCAGCTTCCGCAAGACCGTGCAGACGATGCAGGCGACGGCGGTGCAACGCGCCGCCCTCACCCTGCAACTGTCGGCAGGCGTGAGCGCCCGCACCCTCTACAGGATCACCCCGATGATCGCCCGTGTCAAGCCCCAGCCGGATAGCGCCGGGGCGATCAACGTGACCCTGGGCGATATCGGGCGCGATGCGCCGGTGTCGGTCCTGTTTGAACTGACCCTGCCGCCCCGCCGCCCCGGCCAGTACCGGATCGCCCGCGCCGTCGTCCAGTACGAAGTGCCGGGGAGCGGCGCGGGCGGGCAGCAAGCCGACCAGGATATCCTGCTCAACTTTGTCGCCGGGCTGCCGTCGAGCGCGGGCAACCCACGGGTGATGAACATCGTCGAGAAGGCCACCGCGTTCCGCCTCCAGACCCGCGCGCTGGAAGAGGCCGAGGTGGGCAACATCGAGGGGGCCAGCCGCAACCTGCGCTCCGCCGCCACCCGCCTGCTCAGCCTGGGCGAGGCCGACCTGGCCCAACAGGCTGAGCAAGAGGCCGAACGCCTGGAGCGCAAGGGCCAGATGTCGCCGGGCGGCACCAAAAAGCTGACCTTTGCCACCCGCAAGCTGGGCAGCGAAGATATGCCCGCCGAAACCGCAGCCGCCCCCACCGATGCTGCTCTGCCCGCCGCTGCGCCAGCGGCCACGGTGACTGCCAACAGCACCCCGGTCGAAACGCCCGCGGCTCCGGCAGGCAGCCCCCCGCCCCCGGAAACGCCCCGCCAGGCCCCGGTGATCCCGCCCATCGAAAGTGTCGTGCCGGATGTGCCGCCGCAGAACCTGGACCTGGGCGGGCCGTCCCCCGCCCCCGCGCCGTTACCGGCGGAAACCGGGACGAGCGTCCTGTCGGATGTGGGGACCCAGCGGATGGGCGGTGACAATGGGGGGGCATCTGGCCCTGCCACCCCGCCCCTGAGTGGTGCTTCGGGCAGTGAGTGAAACCCGCACCGGGGCGGCCCTCATCCAGCCGCGCACTGTGCTGGTTCCGCTGCTGAATCTGGGGGTTGCGACCGAACTCGTTCATCTGGCCGCTGCGTTGGTCGCAGGCGCGGGCGGGATGCCCTCGCCTGCGGCGCAGGTAGTGGTTCTTGGCGTGGTGGAAGTGCCGCGCGATGCTCCGGTCAGCGATGGGCGCAGCATGGCGCGGGCCTATCGCGCCCTGTTGAGCTTCCTGCCCAACGAAGTGCCGACCGGCACGACCCCCGACGGCTCTCCTGTTTCGGTGCCCATCCATCACATGGTCCGCGTGGCGCACAGTGTGGCCGAAGGCATCCGCGAGGCGACCGAGACGAGCGCGGCGAGCTTGCTTTTGCTCCACTGGAAGGGCTACGCCAACGACCCCGCCCGCCACAGCTACGGCGAAACGATTGACGACCTGCTGAACAACCCGCCCGCCAACATCCTCCTCGCCCGGCCCGGCGGGTGGGACGTGGGGCGGCGCATCTTTGTGCCGGTGCGCGGCGGTCCCGCCGCCGAACTGGCTCTCGATATCAGCCTGGTGTTGGCGGCGCGGCTGGGGGCCAGCCTTACCGTCATGCACAGCGTGCCCCGCTCGTGCCCGCTGGACCAGGACCCGGCGGCGACCGACGCGGCGCGGGCGGCCCGGCTCCGCGAGGAAGCGCCCTATCTGGCCCTGGCCGAACGGCTCAACCGGCTCGAAGCCGACGGGCTGTTGCCGCTGGAGCATGTGCTGACCGTGGCCGATGATGTGGGCCAGGCCGTGGCCGAGGAGTCGCGCCCGACCGATCTGGTGGTGCTGGGCGCGCCCGGCGTCGGCGCAGGCGAAGATCCGGCCTTGCACCCGGTGGTAGGGCGCGTGCTGGAAGCCGAAGGCCGCTCGGTGCTGCTGGTGCGGGCGCGCACCCCCCTCGACTTCACCACCTACCGCGCTCCCGAACGCGCCCAGAAAACCCGCTCGGCGGCGGTCGCCGAGCAGTGGTTCGTTGAGAACACCTACCATGCCGACGAGTTCAAAAAGCTGGACCGCTGGTACCAGCTTAAGCAGGCGCACCATGCGCGGATCAGCGTGATTGTGCCGACCCTGAACGATGCCGCCCGCCTCACCCGGCTCCTCCAGAGCCTGCGCCACGCCCTGATCGGCCCGATGGCCTGGGCCGACGAGGTGGTGGTCGTGGACGGGGGATCGACCGATAACACTCGCGAACTGGTTGCGGCGCTGGGCTTCCCGGTGTTCATCGTGCCCGAAAGCCGCGCCCAGGGGGTGACCGGGTTGGTGCCGCTGCTGCAAAAGATGCTGGCGGAGCCGGGGGGCGATCTCATCGTCTGGCTCGACCCGAAGGCCGGGCGGCTGGACACGCGGCTGATCCCGGTGCTGACCGCGCCTCTGCTGACCGATCCGGCGGTGCGGCTGGTCAAGCCGTTCTGGACCCCCCCCCGGCGCGATGTCCCGCCCGGCAGCCCCTTGCCGGGGGCGCGCTTCTCGCGGGTCAATGTTGCCGATTTGCTGGCGATGCGCGGTAGCGACCTGGCGGCCCTGCCCATGCACGCCTGGTTCCGTGTCTTTTTCCCGGCGCTGGGGGCGCTGGTCGAGCCGGTCAGCCGCGTCTTTGCCGCCCGCCGCGCCCTGCTGGACACGATCTTCCCGGCGACCCCTGTCTCCGATGGCCCGGCTTTGAGCGGTGTCGTCTTCTATGCCGCCCTGGTGCTGGAAACGGTCATCCGCCACGGGGTGCGCGCTATCGCCCAGGTCGAACTGGAACGCCGCCCCTCGCGGCACCGGACGACGCCCGGCGGGGCGGACCTGCGCCAATTGCGCCAGGTCAGCGAACTGCTCACCCTGTTCGCCAGCCAACCCGATACCCACCCGTACCATCCCGCCTTCCAGAAACTACAGAATCATCTCGCCGGGATGGGTGAGCCGTAAGCGGCGACTTCCCCCTAGAGATCGCCCGGTTTCGGTGGGAAGCGCTTTCTTGGCACGCCTATTGCATAGGAAATCGGTGCGGCTGTGTAGGTGCGCGGTTTTGCACAGCCCGCATCGCGGCACAAAGTACGAGGAGGAGCAGCATGCCCAGAAGGCGTAAACCGGCAGAGCAACCCACCGTAAGTGGCATCGGCCTGGACCCTGAGGCTGAGGCGACTCAACGCGCCAATGCCGAAAGCCATGAAGGCGAGGTGTTATACCAGGAGATCAAGCGGATGGAGGCGCAGGCCGCCGTCACGCCCGACCCCGAGATCCCCCTGGTTGACCCGACCCCCCTGCCCGACGACGCACTGCACCTGGCCGCTGCTGCCGCTCCCAGCCGTGGGCCGGTCCCCCCCTCTCCGGCAGACGATGACGATGATGACGACGATGGCTGGGACAACGCGGATGAAGTCGCCGGGATCGATCCGAGCTATGTCACCGATCCGGTGCGGCTCTACCTGCGCGAGATCAGCCGCACCACGCTGTTAAACGCCGAGCAGGAACTGGCCCTGGCCCGCGCCATCAACGAGGGCGATTTCGAGGCGACCCAGAAGTTTGTCCTGGCGAACCTGCGGCTGGTGGTCAGCATCGCCAAGAAATATGTCGGGCGCGGTTTGACCCTGCTGGACCTGATTCAGGAAGGCAATATGGGGCTGCTGCGGGCTGTGCATAAGTTCGATCCGGGGCGCGGCTTCAAGTTCTCGACCTACGCGACGTGGTGGATCCGGCAGGCGATCCTGCGGGCCATCTCCGAACAGTCGCGCACGATCCGGTTGCCTGCCCACATTGGCGAGGCGATGGGCCGCGTGTCGCAGGTGGCACAAGACCTGAACCAGAAGCTCGGTCGCCCCCCGCGCCCCGAAGAGATCGGGGCCGAATTGGGGCTGGAAGGCAACCGGGTGCGCGAGATCTTGCGGGCCGCCCAGACGCCCGTCTCGCTGGAAGCCCCGATGGGTGACGAGGCCGACGACAACCAGTTGCTCGACTTCATCAGCGACGAGACTTCGACCAGCCCGGAAGAGGTCGCCACCCACTCGCTACTGAAAGAGCAGATGGCCGACGTGCTGGAAGACGTGCTGACCGAGCGCGAACGGATCGTGCTGCAACTGCGCTTCGGCCTGGGCGACGGCCACCAGTATCCGCTGGAGAAAGTGGGCGAGCAACTGGGCGTGACCCGCGAACGGGTGCGCCAGATCGAAGCCGAGGCGTTGCGCAAGCTGCGCTCCCCCGCGCTGACCGCCAAGTTCCGCGACTTCCTCTAAACGTCGCCTTCACCCTCACATACAACAAAAGACCCTGCCAGCTCGGCAGGGCCTTTTTCGTGGGGTAGCGCGTAGGGGATTCGAACCCCTGATCTCATCCTTGAAAGGGACGTGTCCTAGGCCTCTAGACGAACGCGCCAAAATGATTGCGGATTTTAGATTGTGGATTGCGGACTAGTCAGTTCTTAATCCGCAATCCACAATCTAAAATCCGCACTGGACGGGGTGGGCGAGCCTGGACTCGAACCAGGGACCTCATTCTTATCAGGAATGCGCTCTAACCAACTGAGCTACACGCCCATCAGCGCTGGTATTATATCAAACCCGGCCTAATTGTGCAAGGGCTTTTGGCGCGGGTTTGCCCCCGAACGAGGCGATTTAGACCACGAAAGCACGAAACGACGAAATGGGCGAAACGAAAAGGACGAAATGGGCGAAAAAGCAGAGGGGAACTCTATCAACCCCCAACCCCCAACCCCCGTCCCGCCTTTACCCCGGCAGGGCACATCATGTATAATTCGGGCAGACGTTGTACACAGAGGAGTGAATCGTTGGTATGGCAAGAAAAGCGAAGATGGCCGCGACCGAGGTGCCCCGCAACGGGCACGCGGAGGCGACAAGTGTGTTGACCCCGGCAGCATCGGCGCTGCCCCAGCCCGATCCGGGGCCGGAGCGGGTGACGTTGGAGCAGGTGCGGGCCGATCACGCCGTCCGCGTGTCGTTGGAATATGCCAATACCGTGCTGGGGGTCATGGGCTATACCGAGCATGGGCTGCGGCACGGCGGGGTGACCGGGCAGCACGCCCAGACCATCCTGACGGCGTTGGGCTACCCGCCCCGCGAAGTCGAATTATCTGCCATCGCCGGATTTTTGCACGATATCGGCAACGTGGTCAACCGGCAGGAACATGCCCATACTGGCGGGATCCTGGCCTGGACGCTGTTGCAGCGGCTGGGGATGCCGATTGAGGAAGTGGTTATGGTGGCGGCAGCCATCGGCAACCACGACGAGGGTGATGGCGAGGTGGTCAGCGCGATCACGGCGGCGGTGATGATCGCGGACAAGAGCGATGTGGGCCGCAGCCGGGTCCGCAACCCCGACCCGGCGACGTTCGATGAGCATGACCGGGTGAACTATGCCGTGGAGCATACGGCGCTGCACACCGACGCGGCAGCCCGCACGATCAGCTTGCGCCTGACCGTGGACCCGGCGATTTCGGTCGCCGCCGACTATTTCGAGATCTTCTTGCCCCGGATGCTGATGTGCCGCCGGGCGGCCCGCTTCCTGGGCTGCGAGTTCCACCTGCGCATCAACGACGTGCGGATTCTCTAACGGGCGGGGGCCACACCGCCCCTTCGCGGGACAGCCAGGTTTATGTACAGGGTTACCGTTTCACAAACCACATTGAGTGGCCGTTCGCTGGTACAGCGGTGGGCCAGCTTCGATTTCACTCTCTTTCTTTCGACGCTGGCCGCCGTCGGCTTTGGCGTGCTCATGGTCTACAGCGCCTCGCAGGGGATCGGCAGTTCCGACCTGTCGTGGAGCAACCTGGCGGTCAAGCAGACGGTCTTTGCGACGGTGGGGCTGGTGCTCATGATCGGCATGACCCGCATCGAGTATCACCTGCTGGAAAGCTTCACCTGGCCGCTTTATCTGGGGGCCGTTGGTGGGCTGGTGGTGCTGATGATCGCCAACCAGTTGGGGCATGATTCGGCCATTAAGACGCTGGGCGCGGTGCGCTGGTTCCAGGTCGGCCCGATCCAGGTGCAACCGAGCGAGCTGGCGAAGCCGGTGCTGGTGCTGGCCCTGGCGAAGCTGCTGGGCGACAACGAAAAGCGGTTGCGCCGCCCGCAATATTATCTTGCTAGCATCGTGATCATGGCCGTGCCCGCCGCGCTGGTCTATGTGCAGCCCGACCTGGGCACGGCGCTGACTTGTGTGGCGATCTGGCTGGCGATGGTGGTGGCGGCCAAGGTGCCGTTGCGCTATTTGGCCGGGACGGTGGCCCTGGCGGTGCCGCTGGTCTGGGCGGCGCTGAACACCAATTATATCCTGAAAGATTACCAGCGCGAACGGCTGCTGATCTTCCTCCACCCCGAAAGCGATGTTCTCGGCGCGGGCTATAATATTCTCCAGGCGCGGATCAGCATCGGCACCGGCGGGTGGTTCGGCCAGGGCTACATGGGCGGTATCCAGAGCCAGGGCGGCTTCCTCAAGGTGGCCCAGAGCGATTTTATCTTCTCGGTGGTGGCCGAAGAGTTCGGCTTTATCGGCGCGGTGGCGCTGGTCGCCCTCCTGCTGCTCATCACCTGGCGCTATCTCCATGTCGCCACCGGTGCCCCCACGCCCTACACCAGCCTGATCTGCGTGGGGCTGGCGGCCTGGTTGGCGGTCCAGATCTTCGTCAATGTGGGCATGAACCTGAGCTTGATGCCGGTGACGGGGATCCCGCTGCCGTTTATCAGCGCCGGGGGTACGTCGCTGGTCAGCCTGTTGCTGGCCCAGGGGTTGGTGCAGGGAATCGCTTTGCGTTCGCATAAGGTAATTTTTGGTCGGTGAGTGACCCGGCGAATAGGGGAGGCACATGCATGTCTGGACGTAGTTTGCTCGATCAATTCCGACGGGGCCTGGACCGGGCGAGCTTTGAGGCCGACCGGATGATGCGCTATAACCGGGTGAAGGCCGAGGCGGCGCGGCTGCGTCAGCAGGGTCGGGAGCGGACCTTTGCCCTGGGCGAAAAGGCGCTGGACCTCTATCGGGCCGGGACCCCATCGACCGCCGACCTGGGCGACATCGCCCGCGAAATCGTCGCGCTGGAAGCCCGGATCGCGCAAAAAGAGCAGGAAGCGACCGTCATCCAGGGCGAAGAATGGGTGGTGCCCGAAGGCGAAGCCGCCGACGGCGACCCGCAGATCGGGGCCAGCACCGGCCCCGCACCCCAGCCGGTACCCCTGCGCCCGGCAGCCACCGGCACCCCGCAAGCGGCGCACCACTTCTGCACCGCCTGTGGCAACGAAGTGCGGACGGGTGCCCACTTCTGCGCCCACTGCGGAGCCGTGCAGCGCTAATCAGTCATCAGCAGTCAGTTATCAGCAGTCAGCAGCGGGTATGAAGTCGGGGTAGCGGGGTAGAAAGGCTGGCGGCTGACCCCTGACCGCTCCATCCAATCGCCCCCAGGAAGCACCTTCCCGCCCATGCGCCATTTGCGCCCCGCTCTCGTCCTGGTCGCCGCGCTGGGCCTGTTCTCGGCGCTGGCGGGTCTGGTCGCCTTCGGGCGGCGGCAGGCCGATCTGATCGCCCTGCCGCGCTCCGCCCCGGCGTTTGCCGCCTTGCGCCCGCCCGTACCGCCGCCGGAACCCGCATCCCCCCTCTCGACTTCGGTCACTCTCTTGCTGCTCACCGGGTCGGACCCCGCTGTGGTGGCGCATCTTGTCAGCCAACCCGGCCCGGCGTCGGCCTGGGCCGATGTGCCCTTGCGCCCGGAGCCGTGGGGCCTGCCGGTGCGCCTGGCGATGGCGCTGACGGGAGCAGGCCCCGAAGCCGCCGGGCCGGACCTGTTCGCCCCCCCCGGTGGCCCCGACGCGTCGCCCCTGGCGAACCCCGACAATGTGTTCCAGGCGGCGCGGGCGGCGGGGCGTTCGGTGGCCTGTGTGACGGTAGAAGACGCGCCCCCGGTGGCGTTGGGCAAGGAGCCGTGCGCTCGGCGGTGGGCCGGGGGGACGACTCTCGCCGCCGACTTGCTGCTGGGCGTGGCCCGCGCCGAGGCACTGACCCCGGCGCTGTGGGCGGCGCTGGTGCCCGTCTCGCCCACCCACCTGACCCTGCTGGTGGCCGAGAGCGCGCCCGGCGCGGTGCCGCCCTGGGGGCATCTGTGGCTGCGAGGCCCCGGCGTGGTCCCCCGCCCTGTGTCCGAACCCGTCGCCCGCGCCGATGTGGCCGCGACCGGGGCCGCGCTGCTGGGCGTCGCGCCTCCGACCGGCGGGCGGGGCCAGGTGCTGGACGCGCTCGTGTCGCTCCCGGCCCCGCAGCAGGCTGCCGCCCACCTGGCCCTGTTGCGCGGGCGGGTCGCCCTGCTGGATCGCTTGCTGGCCGAAGGGTCGCCTGACGCGCCCAATACCATGATGCTGGAGGGGCTGCGGCGCACCGTCCCGGTCGCCGCCGACGATTTGCGGCTGGGCAACACCGACGGGGCGGCCCGGCTGCTGGCCCCGGCGCTGGTCCAGGCCGATCAACTGCTGGTCCAGGCGGATGCCGACCGCGTGCGCGGAGGTCAACTGGCCCTGCTCTTGCCCGTCGTGATCGGGTTGCTGGGGCTGGGCGGGGTGCTGGCCTGGCTGGTGCGCGGTGCGCCGGTCGTGGCACTGGGACGGCGACGGCTGGCCGCCGCGCTGGGGCTGGGGGCGGGGGCCTGGCTGGCCGGGCAGGGGATCGCGGGTCTGGCCGGGGCCTGGCTGGCCGATCATTGGCTCCCCGCCCCGGTGCCCGATCTGCCGCTCCTGATCGGGGGGGCGGGGGCCGGGGCTGTGCTGCTGGCGAGTGCGCTGGCCGGGTTGGGTTTCCGCCGCCTGGCTTCGCCTGTGCCCCCGGCCCGACATATCCCCCTACCAAGCGTGCGGCTGGTGCAACAACTACTCACCCCGTCGCCGCGCCCTGGGGTGCTGGCCGTGGGGGCGGTGTGTGGGCTGGGGGCGCTGGCGGCGGCGCTGGCCTGGGGCCTGGCCCTGGGTTGGGCGGGTGGAGGACCGGTGGCCGATTGGACCACCCTGCCGCCGCTGGGATTCCTGGCGGCGCACCTGGCCGGGCTGCTCGGCCTCGCCGGGGCGGGGCTGGCTCTCCCCCTGGCCCCGTTCCTTGCCTGGGGCTGCTACCGCCTCCGCTCGCGCCACGACGGCTGACGCCGACCTGCCCCACCCCCGCTGTTCCCCCTCTACTAGCGGTCCTAGCCGGTCCCATAACCTACCTCTCCAACAGTCCTGAATTTCATTACAATCTAACAATAATTGCACACAAGCGCCATAAACCCACTTGACAGAGCTTGTCTGCCTTTAGGATAATTGTTGGGTCGCTGTTTGTACCGATCCGGTACGATGCAGCAGGGCGCGGCTAGCAAAGAAGGGCACAGGGCTTATGGCAGGGCGATCGGCAACACGAGAGCCGGGGCGCAATTGGGCGCGGATAGGGTTGGCGGTGGCGGGGGGGCTGGTGTTGCTCCTGGCCCTGGCCGTGCTGTTGCCGTGGAACGGGGGAGCCGGGCTGTTTGCCCCGCCCACCGCGACCGCGACGGCCACCGCGACGGCCACGGTGACGCCCACGCCGAGCGACACCCCCACCGTGACCCCCAGCGCCACACCGAGCCACAGTCCGACGGTGACCCAGACGCCCACGCCGACCAACACGCCCACACCGAGCGCCACCCCGACCCTGTCGCCCACCCCTACGCCGCTGGTGACCCCGCCCCCGGCGGGCGCGGTCTTCGGGTTGGCCTGGTTCCACAAACCGCCGGAGGACGGCTCCACGGCGCTGGACATCGCCAAAGAGCACAGCTATATCCACCTGACCAGCAAGGCGGACATGGCGTTCCGCGACGAGGTGCGCGCTGCCGGGTATACCGGGCCGATCTACACCTACATGGATGCGCTGGCGGTGGAAGGCCCCGGTCCCTACAAGAACAGCAGCGCCACCTGCGATCCCACGTATGAGCCGCACGATAGCAGCATGACCTGGGATATCGGGGACTTCTGCGCCGAGGTGCATCCCCACGAGTCGTGGTTCCTGCACAACAGCAAGGGGGCGCGCATCGCCTACGACTACTTCGGTCACGGCCACGTCGAATACCTGATGAACCCTGCCGACCCCGGCTGGCAGGCGTTTTCCCAGGCCCGGCTGACGGTGATCCGCGACACCTGGGGTTATGACGGGGTCTGGTTGGACAATCTCGACCTGGACCGCAGCCGCTCGATCACCGATTCGGACAACAGCGACGGGCAGGTGCGCGAGTACAGCAGCGATACCGCCTGGCGGGCGGCGGTGGTGCAGTGGCTGGCCGGGGTGCGCAAGGCGCTGGGATCGTACCCCATCTGGGCTAATCTGGTCTATGGCGCGAACACGGTGAACGGGTGGGACGACGTTGCTCCCTATCTGGATGGGGGCATGGACGAGTCGTTCTCGGCCCCCTGGCTGACCGGCTGGCGGACCCCCGCCAGTTGGGATGCCCAATTAGGCCGGGCCGAACGGTGGCTGGCCGCAGGCAAGGGCCTGGTCATGGTCGGCCAGGGCGACCGCAGCTATACCAAGCGGATGCTGTTTACCCTGGCGAGCTATATGCTGGTCGCGCAGGGCGACAAGGCGTTCTACCGCTTCTCCGACTTCTCTACCTTCTATAACCGGCTCTGGCTGTACCCCGAATATGATACCGCACGGGCGCTGGGCGCACCGCTCGGGCCTCGCCAACAGATCAGCAGCAACGTCTGGCGTCGCCTCTTCGCCAATGGGTATGTCGAAGTGAACACCGCCGATCATACCGGACAACTGGTACTCGGTAAACCGTAATTCGGGTTTTGGGTCCCTCGGGTCTCTTTCCGCGTTCGTTAACTATCTAAGCAAAGAAAGGGATGGGCGATGTTTGGTCATCACCAGGGAACCGTGCGTCGTCGGATCTTCGCCGCGGTGGTCGTTGTTAGTGGCGTATTGCTGGCGCTGCCGTTGCTGAGCGTGGCGTTCGCGCCGCGCGCCGCGTCTGCCGCCGCGCCGGTGCAGAGCGGCCCGCCGGTGCCCAACCGGGTCAGCCAGGAGAACGCCCTGCCGGGCACCGACACCTGGGGCGACCTGGGGAACGTGGATTACACCAAATTGGCCGCCTATGGCGGGGCCACCAGCGTCAACGCGGGCGGCTCGATCAATATCCATGTGAAGTCCACCGCTTCGTCGTTGACGCTGGCCCGGCTCTACCGGCTCGGCTATTATCAAAACCACGGCGGGCGGCTCTACCAGACCTATAACAATATTCCGCTCAGCGCGCAGCCGAACTGCGGCATCGTGGATACTAACACGAACCTCTATACCTGCAACTGGAGTCCCACCTTCACCATCACAACCGACCCCTCCTGGCTGAGTGGGATCTATCTGGTGCAACTCGACTCGAGCAACGGCTACCGCTGGTTTGTCTATTTTATCGTCCGCAATGACAGCTATGCGTCGGATATATTAGTGATCGAGCCGACGAAGACCAACGAAGCCTACAACAACTATGGCGGGGAAAGCCTCTACACGTCGCGCAGCAGCCACGGGCGCGCCTATCAGGTCTCGTTCGACCGGCCTTATCTGAGCGGGGCGGGGACCGGTGGGCTGTTCACTCATGATATGGAGATGGTGCGCTGGCTGGAGGCTTCCAGTTATGATGTCACCTATATCAGCGACCTGGACCGGGCGGTGGACCCTAATATCCTCCTGCCCCACCGGGTCGCCCTGGATGAGGGCCACCCGGAGTACTGGTCGTGGGCCGAACGGGATAACGTCGAGTCGGCGCAGCAGGCCGGGGTCAACTTGATTTTCCTGTCGGGCAACGAGTCGTACTGGAACATCCGCATTGGCCCCAACGCCGGGGGCGTGCCCAACCGCGTCATCACCTGCTATAAGGATGCCGCGCTCGACCCGTTCCCCAACGCGCCCGACGCCACCACCACGTTCGAGAGTACCACCCTGAATCGCCCGGAGAACGGCTTGTTGGGCATCGGCTACCAGTCGTACTATACCGACGACAACCTCTGGAATGCGCCCTGGGTGATCAGCGCCCCGCCCACCCGCTGGTACTTCAACTGCACCGGAATTCAGGCGGGCGATCGGGTCAATAATGTGATCGGGGAAGAATGGGACGCGATCCACAATAATGGGCAGACCCCGGCGAATATCGACATCCTCTCCAATGGCCTGGTCATCAACGAGAACGGCATCGCCATCCCGCAGAATTCGACCATCTATACCTCCACCAACGGGGCTAACGTCTTCGCCGCCGGGAGCATCCACTGGTCCTGGGGCCTGATCGATCATTCGACGCGCCCCGGCGCGATCCCCACGCCCGGCTTCCAGACCTATATCAACTCGAACGACGCCGACCACCGCATCGAGCAGTTGACGGCGAATATCATCGACTACTTCGCCGGGTACTGGGACGGGCAACCGCGGGCCTGCGGCCAGCCCAACCAGATCTTCTACGATGTGGGCGGGCGTCCGACCCGCTCGCCGATGCCCCAGCATCCCACGGTGGTGGGCGGCCAGCCGACGGCCACCCGCACCCCTAGTGCCACCCGCACGGCGACCGGCACCCCGGCGACGGCCACCCGCACCGCGACGGTCAGCCCCACCCGCACCAGCACGGCGACGCCTATCGTCACCGGCACGCCGCAGACGCCGAGCGCGACCCGCACACCGAGCATGACCCCGACGGCTGGGCCGACCAATACGCCGAGTCTGACGCCGACGCCGACGGATACCTACACACCGACCAGCACCCGCACATCGACCAGCACCCGCACGCCGACACGGACGCCGACCGACACGCCGACGCTGTCGCCCACGCGCACGCCAAGCCCCACGCGCACGCCGACGAATACCCGCACGCCGACATTGGTCCCGACCGACACGCCGAGTGCCACCCCGACCAACGCGCCGACGGATACACCGACCCTGTCGCCCACGCGCACAGCGACGAACACCCGCACGCCCACCGTAACATCGACACCAACGAACACACCGACCGACACGCCGAGCGACACGCCGACGAACACCCCGACCGGCACGGTCCCGCCGAGCGACACGCCGACGAACACCCCGACGAACACGCCGAGCAATACGCCGACAAACACGCCCACTAATACGCCGACAGCGGTAGTGACGGGCACCGTGACAGTGGGACCGAGCCATACACCGACGCACACGCCGACCAGTACGCCGACGAGCCTCCCGACGCACACACCGACGCACACGCCGACGATAGCGGCGACGGGCACGGTGACGATGGGGCCAAGCCAGACACCAACGAATACGCCGACGAATACGCCGACCAACACGCCGACCCTGATCGCGACGGCCACGGCGACCGCGCCGCGCAGTGCCACCCCGACGGTGCCCGGCCCCACCCGGACGGCAACCCCGACGGTACCTGGCCCCACCCAGACGGCCCTGCCGACCAGCACGCCGGGGGTGTGTACGCTCGGCTTCGAGGATGTGCAGGCGGGGAGCACCTTCTACAGCTACATCCAGTGGATGGCGTGCCGTGGCTATGTCAACGGCTATCCCTGCGGCGGGCCGAACGAACCCTGCGTGCCGCCTGGTAACCAGCCCTATTTCCGCCCCGGCAACAGCGTGACCCGCAGCCAGCTTTTGAAGATGGTGGTCAACGCGGCGGGCTGGACAGTCCTCAACCCGCCCACCGGCACCTTTGAGGATGTCCCGGTCGGCAGCACCTTCTACACCTACATCGAAACCGGGGTGAGCCACGGAGTGATCAACGGCTACCCCTGCGGCGGGCCGGGTGAACCGTGCATGAGTCCCGGTAACCGGCCCTACTTCCGGCCTTTCAGCAACATCACCCGCGGCCAGCTCAGCAAGGTGATCGCCCTGGCGCGGGGCTATCCGCTACCCACCCCGGCGGCGGGCACGTTCGAGGATGTGGCCCCCGGCAGCACTTTCTACAGCTACGTCGAAGCGATGGCGGCGCAGGGTATCGTTAGCGGCTATCCCTGCGGCGGTGCGGGCGAGCCGTGTGTGTTGCCTGGCAACCGGCCCTACTTCCGCCCCAGTAACTCGGCCACGCGCGGCCAGGTGTCCAAGTTCGTCACGGTTGCCTACGGCGGACCATGAACCCCGCCCCTGTTGACCGGATAGAATAGATAAATAGTCTACAGGCCATAACGTAACCCGCTAACGAACGTTTGTGTAGAGTACTGGCACTGAGGGACCGCCTCCCGCGCAAGAGGCGGCCCTCGCCGCCACCTCCCCATACACCCGGCTCAGGTCTCGCATCTGTTGGGCGCTGTAAGCAGTTTACGAGATGTTTACAAAATTTAAATAACTTCAATCCAATCGCAGGTGTACAATTGGGCAGACTCAGGCAGAGCATGAGCGAAATGACGGGTCCTCGCTTTCATCCATCGTTAACGATATTCAGGTAAGCTTGTATAACAGGTTAATACCGATAGGCGACGGTGCCTATCCCGCCAGGGCGGGCAACGGGGTTTGCCGGCACCTGGCCTACCTGAACGCGGTTTCTCCGCGACTGTCTTCATGTTTTAATTCCGCAAGATAACGCTATCAAAACATCCTCCGGGTAAGGTTGTGGGTAATACTTCTAGTGTACAATGGCGTGCTCAATTAACACGTACTTTAAATACGCCCCTGGATTTACAGATGTTTGATTCAGTTTGGTTGCTTACGCGGGGCGAGATGTTGGCGCAACAGTGTGCCCAGAAAGGCGTGTGAGATGGCGCACGTTCCTGATTCGATGCGAAGGAGTAATGTAGTGGCTGGTTGGAACAGGTTGGCTCCCAATGAGATACATGCGAAGCGTGGCGGCGGCCTCTGGCCGGGCCGTCATGTTGCGTCTGATCCTGGGATGGCATCTCTTCCGCTGACGGGTGCCGCCCGTCCCAAGCTGACCGGTCTGCGGATCGGCGAACGCAAGCTTTTCCAGACGGTGGGCGACTGGGTAGTCCTGACCCTGGGCCTGCTGGCGATTGCTTCACAAAGCGATCGCGCCTATGCGCGCGATGAAATACTGGTCAGCCTGGTGGTGGTGACCGGGTTCTGGTTCTTCTTCGCCAGTGCCTTCGACGCCTACAGCATGACGGCCCTGCAATCGACGTTCCGCAGCGTGTATAACGCCGCAACCGTCTTTGTGGCGACCGGGATTACTTATCTGTTGTTTGCCTCCTTTACCGGGGGGGTGATGCCGATTATTCGCCCTCGGATCAGCGAGAGCCTGACCGCGCTCTTAATTCTCGCGCCGCTGCTGCTGGTGCGCGTGATCTTCTCCCTGATCCTGACCCACGCCCCGCTGCGCCGCCATGTGGTCGTGCTGGGCGCGAACCGCTCCGGCTTTGAAATGGTCGAAGCGCTGCACCATTACGGCGGCGCGACCTATGAGTTCCTCGGCTACTTCGATGATACCTTCGCGGAAGAAGAAGAGGATACCAACGTCGAGCCGATCATCGAGCCGACCTCGGAACTGCTGAACGTCAACGACATGGTCGGCATCGACCAGATCGTGCTGGCGAACCATGCGCAGACGCCGAGCCTGCTCCACACCCTGTCGATCTGCCACGAGCGCGGCATCCAGATCACGCCGATGTTCGCTCTTTACCAGGATCTGACCGGGCGGGTGCCCGTGTCCCACCTGGGCAACGACTGGTATGTGGCCCTCCCGGCGCACGTCAAGACCACCAGCCGCAGCTATATGGTGATCAAGCGCGGGTTCGACCTCCTGCTGGCCTCGTTTGTCCTCGTCTGTGTCACGCCGATCTTGCCACTGGTGGCCCTGGTCATCAAGCTCGACTCGCCGGGGCCGATCTTCTTTAAGCAGATCCGGGTGGGCCGGGGTGGCAAGCCGTTCAAGATCATCAAGTTCCGCTCGATGCGCGCCGACGCCGAGGCCAAGACCGGGGCCGTCTGGGCGCAAACCCACGACCCGCGCATCACCCGCATCGGACGGTTCCTGCGCAAGAGCCGCCTGGACGAGCTGCCCCAGCTTTGGAACGTGTTTGTGGGCGACATGAGCTTTGTCGGCCCGCGCCCGGAGCGCCCCGAGTTTGAAGAGAAGCTAGAGCGCGAGATCCCGTTCTATCGCGCCCGCCGCGCCGTCCAGCCCGGCCTGACCGGGTGGGCACAGGTGCGCCACGGCTACGGCAACACCATGCTCGACGCGCTGCGCAAGGTCGAATACGACCTGTACTATATCAAGAACGAGTCGCTCTATCTCGACTTGCTCATTCTGCTCCGCACCGTTGCTGTGGTGCTCAAGCTGGCGGGGAACTAACACCTTCCCCGCCGGCAACGCCAGTCTGTAGCCTGTCATGATTAGCACGATCATCACGACTTATAACTATGCCCAGTTTATCGGGGCTGCCATCGAAAGCGTCCTCAACCAGACCCGCCGTCCTGACGAAATCGTCGTCGTGGACGACGGGTCTACCGATCATACGGCGGCGGTGGTCGCTGCCTATGCTCCCCAGGGCGTGCGCTACGTGGTCAAGGCGAACGGGGGGGCCGGGTCGGCCCGCAACCGGGGCCTGCGCGAGACTAGCGGCGACCTTGTCACCTTCCTCGATGCCGATGACCGCTGGCTGCCCGACAAGCTGGAGCGCCAACTGGCCCACCTGGCTCGCTATCCCACCGTCGGGCTGGTCACCGGGGGGGAATGCCAGGTGTTCGAGAACGGCCAACCGCCTTACTATCTCCGCCGCCCGCCGCTCGGTGCGGCCCGCCTCTACCCCCAGGTGTTGATCGAGAACACCATCGGCAATCCCTCGCTGACCCTGATCCGGCGGGCCTGCTTCGACCGGGTAGGGGTGTTTGATGAAGGGCTGCGCCTGGGGCAAGACTGGGACATGTGGATCCGCATCGTGCGCGAGTTCCCGGTGGGCGTGGTCGATGGCGCGCTGATCACCTTCACCCGCCATAACCAGAGCCTGACGGCGGGGCAGGTCTGGTCGCGCTACAAGTCAAACACGACGATCCACCGCCGCTATATCGCGCAGGTACGCTCGCCGCTGGCGCGGCTGAACCTCTGGCGGGCCGCCCAGAGCATGAGCTGCTACTACACCGCCGCAGCCCTGGCGGACACCCCGGACCAGCACGCGACCAGCCGCCGCTACGCCCTGGCTGCGGCGCTGCTCGATCCGCTCCGCGAAACCCGGCTCAAGGCCGCGCTGCTGTTCCGCGCCCTGTTTGGCCGTGCCGCTTTTAATTATCTGCGCCGGATGGTGCGGAACGACGCCTGAGCGAGAGCGGGAACCCTGCCGAGGGCACAACGAAGGTGGGCGGAGTCGATGGTTCGACTCCGCCCGCCTTCGTGTTGCACCTGCCCGCAGTTAGTGGCGCTTCTTGCGTAGCTCGCGCAGGTAGAGGCTTTCCCACTTACCGACCCAGTTCCGCATCCCATATTCTTGCACGGTCCAACGCTGCCCGGCGGCCCCTAGCGCGCGGGCATAGGCCGGGTTGGTGACGCAGCGGAGGATGGCGGCGGCCAGCGCGGGCGGGTCGCCCGGCGGCACCAGCAGCCCGGTGACCTCGTTCTGAAGTACTTGCCCCACTCCACCCACGTCGGTCGAGATGGCGGTGGCTCCGGCGGCCATCGCTTCGAGCAGGGCCACCGGCATCCCCTCCCACAACGAGGAGAGGACGAACAGATCGCTGGCCGCCAGCGCATCGGCTACGTCGGGACTGAAGCCGGTGAAGATCACCCGGTCGCTTAACCCCTGCGCCGCCGCTTGCGCCTCCAGGTCGGCCCGCAGGGGGCCGTCGCCCATCAGCACAAAGCGCACATCGGGGCAGGTGGCGAGGACGATCTTGGCTGCTTCGATCAGGTGGTGCTGGGCCTTTTGCGGCACCAGGCGGGCCACGTTGAGGACGATAGGATAATCGCCGCCGACCAGTGCCGTGCGTACCGCCGCCCGGTCGAACGAGGCATCGCGCGCGAAGCGTTCGGTGTCCACCCCGTTGGCGATGGTCAGCACCCGATCGGGCGCGAGGCCGAACCAGGCAGTGATCTCTTCGCGCAGCAGTTCCGAGACGACCACCAGGCGGCGAGTCATCAGCCGGGCCGTCCAACGTTCCATCCACTGGCGGCGGCGCGGTTCTTCGTCCAGGTCGGTGCGGTTGTTGTGGATGGTGGACACCACCGGACGCCCGGTCAGCCACCCGGCCATGCGGCCCATCACATCTGCCGCTAGCAGGTGGGTATGGATGATATCAATGCGGTTCTGGCGAATATAGCGGACCACACTGAGCAAGGCGGGCAGATCATAGGCAGCATGTTGATCTAATTCGGTGACTGGCACCTGGAGGGCGCGCAGTTGGTCGGTGAGCCGGGCACCGGGTGCCGGGCGCAAGGCCAGTAGATGCGGCTCGAAGCGGCGGCGGTCCAGCCCGGCGGCAAACGTGACCAGCAGGGCTTCGGCCCCCCCATCGCCCATGCGGTCGATAATCTGGAGGACGCGGACTTTTCTAGCGGGTTTGGTCATGGCGATTGGTGCGAGCGCGTGCTCGTGCAAGGACGCTTTCATAGACATGCTCCACGCCGGTCACCATTCGACCGACAGTAAATTGATCGGCGACGGTGCGCCCGCCCATCACCAGGCGTTCGCGCAAGGCCGGATCGTCATGGATCCGTTGTGCGGCGGCTACGAGTGCGGCCCGGTCGCCGGGAGACACCAGCAGGCCCTGGTCCTCTGACGTAACAAATTCGGGGATCCCACCTACCGCTGTGGCAATAATGGGAATGTCGCTGCCCATCGCCTCCAACAAGACATGGGGCGTGCCCTCGGTGTCCGAAGTAAGCATAATCAGGTCGGTGGCTGCGTACACATCATCCATGGCCCGAGTCAGCCCGGTGAAAATCAAGCGCCCCCCCAGGTTCAGCCGTTCTGCCTGTTCTTTGAGCACCACTTCCTGCTTGCCCCCGCCCACGAGCAGGAACATGGCGTCGGGCAGGAGCGGGGCCAGGGCCGCGCAGGTGTCCAGATACAGATCAAACCGCTTTTCGGTGGACAACCGGCCCACCGCGCTGATCACAAACGCCTCGGCGGGAATCCCCCAGCGGGCGCGAGCGGCCTGGCGTTCGGCGGCGGTGGCCTTGCCCCGCGCTGCGGCGGCCAGGTAGGGGATCCCCGGACGCACCACCGTCACCCGGTCGGGCGCAAATCCCTTACTTAATAACGTTTGACGCTGCTGCTCGGATACCGTGATCACATAATCACATTCGCGCAAGGTTACAAATTCCAGTTGGGTGACGATCTTACGCACCAGTTTGTCCTGCACCCAGCCGTGGACCGTGGCAACCAGCGGCACACGGCCCCAGGTGCGCGGGAACAGCCGCCGCATCAACCAGACAAAGTAGTTGGCCCTCTGGCCGTGCATATGGATGACCGACATTTTCTGCTGGCGGGGCAGTTCGCGCAGCCAACCCATCTTCCATTGGATGTCCTGGAGGGGCAACACGCCCACGCCCAGCGCCCTGGCGCGGGTGTCGAAGTCTTTGGCCGGGTCGGTGGCGGGGTCGGGCTTACGCAGCAGCAGGATCGTCGGGTCAAA
>JBBSEL010000005.1:0-19552 GCA_038239755.1 Chloroflexia bacterium
GTCGACTTTGTACAAAGGCCAGGTAGCTGCCGCCGCTTGCATGAGGCGATCTAAGTCTACACGTCGAACTATTACACAAGCCGAGGTGGACGCGGCATGTAAAATATTAGGGCTGCCCACAGATACAGCCACACACTTACCAACCCATCACGGAGCGTCGCTTGCGCCTTTGGATACCACGCGGCCTGCGCCAGCGGCACTTGCCCGGTGGGATGCCGCACCTGCCCCACCAACGCGACTACATTATACAGGCCCAACACTCCCGGCGTGCTGCGGGCGATCGCCAGGTCCGACCCCTGCCGTTGGGTCCCGACGCCCAGATGCGCCTGGCTCTCCTCAAAGATCACTTCCAGTGTCCACCGCCCCTGATAGGCGGTCAGCAGCGTTGCCGCGCGCCAGGTCGGGTCCGTACACACATAGGCGCGGGCTGGGCGGGTGCTGACGGGATCGCGGCCCAGCACCCAGCGCACCGCAACGGGCGGCTTGCCTCCGCAGTACCACAGCGCGGTCCCCGTACACTACTCCACCTCCCGTCGTCCCTGGGCATATGCGAAGTGTCCAAAGGGGTGCAAGCGATGCCGAAACTAGGCTCCAGCAGCTACGGGAATTATCCACGATATCATGCAGGAGGATCGCATGATGCAACACCTCTTTTGCAGCCCAGTTGCCGTGGCGGCACTCAAGCGGATCAACTTCGGGTTTTGCTAAAGGGGAAGGTCTCTGCACAGAGTGATCTGGAAGCCTGGCTTACAGCGTTGGCTACATGAGCACGAATAAGAGCCTTGACTTTGATTGTCAAGACTCTTATTCACGCGCTCAATATCTGTATTTTGGTGCTCAGGATCAGATTTGAACTGATGACCCTGCGATTTTCAGTCCCCGGCAAACCGTCTATGGGCGTCTAATCTCGTCCATTCCGTGCCTGAATCCGCTCTTTTTGTTCCGATTTCGTCTACCAGATTCATGGTTGTCGATCGGTTTGGCTACATATTTGGCTACATTTCACGCCCTTCCAGCCGGGCGAGATTGCCAGCCCGGCCCGCACCCTCCAAGTCGAGCGATCAGTGGCCTTTGTGGGTGGCCGCCGTATGCTCGTGTCGCGCCGTCCGTCGCAGATGGTAGCGGTGACGGACAGCAGGGTCAGGCGGTCCGAGGGTCGGATGGCGGCCCATCGTAGCGGCGGGGTGACGGCTGCTAGGTGCCTGGATCACCTATCCGCACCCTACAGGATGGACACCGTAAATGCAGGGCCTTGGTTAGGAGCAAAATCACTGCTCAACGCAGCAACAAGAGGTTGGCGAAACTATCTACCATGTCGCGCAAATATACCGAAGTCGCGCAGGTATACCGACGGGATCCTGCGGCGCAGAAGCCGTTATGGCACGGCTGCTGAAATCATCCCGATACCTTGGCGGAGCATTATGGTCGGCGCTTCACCCCGTGACCGGGTGGAGCACGCTATTCCAGATCATCAAAGCCGAGTGCGAACGCGATAGCGTCTCGAACGGCCTGCATCTTCTCGCCGGACAGGTGGGTAATGAACGGGCCGAGCTGGGCCTTCGTTATGGTCTGGAGGTTATCGCAATTCACGGCACACTCCCGTTGCAGCCCATCTGCGGTCGTCAACCGCACCTCGGTTGGAATGCCCCGAATAGTCGAGGTAATCGGCGCTACTGTGACGCCGCTCAAGTAATGAAGAGCCGATTGGCGGGTCAGAAGCAGCACCGGGCGGCGCTTATCGGGTGCCCGGAAAGTATACCAGCAAACATCGCCGTGATTCATGCTGGCCCCCACTCCTGCTCGCCAATCCACTCCTCGACTTCGCCTGGAGTAGGTGGCTGGACAGCATAACCCTGCGCATGTTGCCGCTCCAGCGCGGCCATGGCGTGCCGACGCAATGCCGCCTGTAGTGCCTCGCGAATGAAGGCGGAGCGCGTCGTGTGTAGAGCCTGTGTGGTTCGGTCCACTTCGGCGAGCAGCTGTTCTTCGATGGTCATCTGGATGGTCTTCATGCGCGCTCTCCTGACGAGGGTAGCTCATAATGCGGATAACTATCCACAGTATAATCCACAGTACCCCGTTCGTCAATGGTGTCGTGTGCGGTTAGATCATCCATGGCCGCGCGGCTCTCTTCCTTGGTGTGGTCGGGCACGGGTGTAATACGCTCCCTATTCGCCCAGCACCCTGTGCTGGCTACTTTGCTTATCCGCGCCTGGGAACGACCAGCTACTTGGTTAGCTCATCCCGCTGATCCTGCTCAACTGACTTTATTACAGTGGCTTTGCAGTATCCCGCACTGTTAGACTTCGCTGCTATGTTCTAACCGCTCGTCCCTGGAGGAGTCTTCAATACCCCATCCACTACTGAACGCCTCGCCAGCACTCCGTAACCTTGTCGCTGTTCTCTTGCACTTCGCCGTTCTCTGCCTGCGCCTCATCATGTTGGCCTTGCGGCTTGTGCTGCGGCCCCTTGTTGGTTTGACCTAGCGACTAACGCCAACCCGCCCTTCCCTGCTCTTGGGCACCGCCGCCGATCTCGCCAGGAGCAAGGCTGAGCTTCTCATCGAAAATGCTCTCCTACGTCAGCAACTCGTTGTGCTCCAACGACGGTCAAACAGCCACCGCTCACCAACACGGATCGCACGATTCTGGTGCTGTTGGCCGGTAAGCTACGCCCATGGAAGAATGCCTTACTGATTGTCAAGCCCGAAACTTTGCTGCGTTGGCATCGCTCGGGCTTCCGGCTCTTCTGGAAGATGATGTCTCGCGCCACTTCCCGTAGCCCCAAGCCGAAGTTGCCTGCTAAGACAATCACCCTGATCAAGCAGATCGCTCAAGAGAACCGACTGTGGGGAGCCGAACGCATTCGCGGCGAGCTACTCAAGTTGAATATCCGCGAAGCGAAGCGTACCATTCAGAAATACATGCACCAAGCTCGTGAACCCGCGCCAGCAGAACGCAAACCAGCAGGTCCGAACTGGAGCACATTCCTGCACAACTACGCTGCTCAGACCTACTCCTGCGATTTTATACAAGTGTATGACCTATTTTTCCGCCCGCTGTTTATCTTCTTCATTATTGAGCTTGGGTCACGCAGGGTGATGCACTTTCGCGGGGTTCGTGCTCACCTGTTCATCAATCGCCGCAACTGGCGGAATTCTCATTACCGAAGCTGGAAGTGCTGTTCCCGCAAATCGCCCTGCAAGTTTCCACCCCACTGGTCGGCACCCAACTGGTGCATTCGGGCCGTGGCGCATACGGCTTTCGATTACGCCTTCTTGATTGACCAGTCTGGTTCCATGTCCGAACAGGGTTGATCGGAGACGGTGTCCGGTTAAATAGGGGCAGCGACACACCCTGGACCCTGCGCCCAAAATAGAACACCCTGCGGGTCTGCACAGCGCCGTGGACAGTGCCCGCAGGGTGTTCGATTCTCGGCTATCCAGGATCAGTGCCCGCTAGCCCCCACCGGCAGCGGAGTGGGTGTTGGGAGAGCTTCGCCCAGATACGTGGCCCGCTCCTCCGGTGTGAATGGGCGGGTCACGCGGGTCTGCGCCAGCGCCAGCAGATCCTGGATGTTGACGACGTACTGGCGCACCGTGTGGTCGGTGCTGGCGGTGAGTACCGTCCGCCCATCGGGGCTGAAATCGGCTGCCGTGATCTCGCCGGTGTGCCCCGGCAGCGTGCTGATTTCCCGGCCCGTGACAGCGTCCCACAATTTCGCCGTGCCATCCCCGCTGGCAGTGACCACCATGGTGCCCGCCGCATTGAAGGTCGCCCAATTCACCCGCGCCGTATGCCCACGTAGCGTCAGGCGCTCCTGCCCGGTCGTGGCATCCCAAATCTTCGCCGTGTTATCCGCTCCCGCCGTGATAACCCATTTGCCGTCATAGCTGAACAAGGCATGATTCACGGCCTTCGTGTGCCCCCGTAAGATCAAGCGCACCTGCCCAGTGGCGGCGTCCCAGACCCGCGCCGTCCCATCATCGCCGCCGGTCAGGAGCGTCTTGCCGTCGGGACTCCATTCGGCGCTGGTCGCAGCGGCGGTGTGACCGCTCAAAGTCAGAACTACCTGCCCGGTTGCCACATCCCAGACCCGCACTGTTGGGTCATTACTGGCTGTGACCAGGCGCGTGCCGTCGGGGCTGAAGTTGGCCGCCCAGACCTCACTGGCGAAACCGCCCAGTGTGTGCAGCAGTTCCCCCGTTCCGGTATTCCAGAGCTTGGCGCTATGATCCTCGCTAGCGGTGGCAATCGTGCGCCCGTCCGGGCTGAAGCCCACGCCTCCGACGCTGGCTGTGTTCCCCTCCAAGCTGTGGAGGAGTTGCCCGCTCTCGGCATCCCAGAGCTTGGCCGTCTGGTCGCTGCTGGCAGTGAGCAGGTACTTGCCATCGCGGCTATAAGTGGCACTATTGACGCTATCGGTGTGCCCCTCCAGCTTCACCAGCATCCGCCCGGTGGCGGGGTCCCACACCCGCGCCGCACTATCCTCGCCTGCCGTCACCACCCGCTGCCCATCGCGCCGATACTCGAAGCTCCAGACTTCGGCCTCGTGCCCGAGCAGCGTAGGACGCTCCTGGCCCAGCGTGTCCCAGATCCGCACCGTCTGATCCTGGCTGGCGCTGACGATCTGCGTCCCATCCGGGCTGAAGACGGCAGATCGAATCCGATTCTCGTGCCCGCGGAGGGTCACCAGTGGTTGCCAGGTGGCGACCTCCCAGATGATGATCCTCTGGTCGTCGCTGGATGTGACCACCAGAGTTCCTGTTGGATTAAACATCGGGTGGTGAACCGAGTCAGTATGACCGTCCAGGCTCTTCACCAACTCGCCAGTTTCCGCATTCCAGACCCGCGCCGTGCTGTCGGGGTAATCACTGCCGCTAATGATGTACTGGCCGTCGGGGCTGTAGAGGGCACTCAACACATTGGCCTTATGTCCGGTGAGCGTGTTGAGGAGTTTCCCACTGGCCGCATCCCAGATCTTGACCGTCATGTCGCCGCTGGCGGTGACGATCCGGGTGCCGTCAGGGCTGAAGGTGGCGCTGTCCACCCGGTCGGTATGGCCACGCAGGATCAGGCCCGGGGCGCCGGTCGCGGCATCCCACAGCCGGGCGGTCTGATCCTCCCCGGAGGTGACTATCCACTTGTTGTCGGGACTGAAGGCTACCCAGTTGACTCCGGCGGTATGCCCTTTCAGCGTCAGCAGGAGCCGCCCGGTGGTCGCATCCCAGATGAGCGCGGTGTGCTCTTCGGCAATGGCAATGCGCTTGCCGTCGGGGCTGTACACTGCGTAACTCACCGGGCCGGTATGATTGGTAAGAGTCAGCACGGTCTGCCCGGTGGCAGCATCCCAGACGCGGGCCGTCCCATCACTGCTCGCACTGACCACACGGGTGCCATCGGGACTCCACTCGGCGCTCCACAACTCGTCGGTGTGCCCGTGCCAGGTCTGACGAAGTTGGGAGCGTTGGATCGCTAGGTGGAGGGCGGTGACGGCTTCGGGCACTGCTGGCTCGCCTACCCGCATGGTCGTGGTGACGGCTTCGAGCGCGAGCAGCAGGCCCAATTCGCCGCCATGCTCCTGGGTGAGCGATTGCGCGGCGAGTGCCTGGGCACGGGCGAGAAGGAGGCGGTGTTCGGCCAGCTGCTGCTGCGCTGCGGCAGTCTGCCATTGCAGCGCGGCAACCACCGCCAGCAGCACCGCGACGGCTAACCCGATGCCCAGTAAGGTGGTCACCTGGCGACGCAGGCGGTCGCGCACCCGCCGTTCGGCTTCTTGCCCCAGCCGCTCCCGATTGCGTAGGGCCAGACTGACCCGGATAAACCCAACTTCCTCGGTACTCAGGTCCGCCTCGCGGCGATCCAGCCAGATGCCCGCCTCGGTCAGTGGCACTCCGCGCAGCAAGGCCCCTTCGTCCTCGCTCGCCGCGGCCCAGCTATGCACTGCCGCCCGCAGCCGCTCCTGCCACGAGCGGAACTCCCGGTCGGCTTCCACCCACTCCTGGAGCCGCCCCCAGTTCGCAATCAGCGCTTCATGAACGACCTCGACCGTATCGCTGCGGCGGGCGGCGTCGCGGCCTGTGACCACCAGCCGAGCATCGGCCAGTTGCGTCACCAGATCCCAGTTGGTCTCGCCCACCTCGGCCCGCGTGGCGATGCGGCGCGTGTCGGCGGTGCCTTCGCCAGGCCGTACCACCTGGGTGAAGATTCGCCGGGCACGCCCCTGGTCCGGGTCACTCAGCGCGCAATAGACTTGCTCGGCGTAGCCGGCCAGCGCCTGCTCCACTCCCCCAATCGCGTCATAGGCGCTGTGGGTCAGGGTACGCTCCTGCTGCTGTTCCCAGAGCAGCGCCAGCGCAAATTCTAACAGCGGCAGATCGCCCGGCTCACTGCTCACCGCCGCCAGGATCCGCTCGGTCAGCCCTTCCTCGATCTGCACCCCTAATTGTGCTGCTGGCTCATCGATCGCGGTTTGTAGTTCGCGGTGGGTCATCGGTCCCAGCTTGAGGTCGGCGTCCTGAAGCACATCGGCCAGGGCACGGTCGGCCAGCGCGTGACCGAGAAAGTCGGCCCGCAGGGTGAGCACCAGCGTAAAGGCCGGGGTGCGGCGCGGCCATTCGGCCCGCACCGCCTGCACCAGACAATCCAGAAAGCGTCCACGCACCTCGGTGCTGGGGGCCAGCGTATACACTTCCTCGAACTGATCCAGCACCAGCAGCACGCGCTCGCTCTCCGGGGCTTTCTCGACGATGCGATAGGCCACGTCGGCCAGGCTCACATCCCCAGCCGCCAGCCGTTCGGCCAGCTTGTTGATCTCCACCAGCCGATCCGTCTCGGTCATATTCGTGGAGCCTTCCAACAACGGGATCAGCACGGCAGCCAGGCTGTGGAACGGGCGATCGCCCGGGCGACTGGTGGCGATCAACCACTCCCCACTCGCCCGTAATTCCGGGAGCAGCCCGGCGAAGACCAGGGACGACTTGCCGCTGCCCGACGGCCCCAGCACCGCCACCAGCGTTCGCTCTTGCACAGCGGCCCGCAGCGGGGTGGTGAAGCGCTCGCGCCCACAGAAGAACGGCGCATCTTCCTCGCGGAAGGCGAACAGGCCGCGATATGGGCTGGGTGGCAGCCCCTCTGCGACGATTCCTGCAACCGGCAGTGGCGGATGGGAGGATGCTGGCTCGACGGCAGGGACGAGGCCGGGCAGAGGCGCGAATGGGGCAGGTGGTTCGGGGGTAGCCACCGGAGCAACGAAGCCCAGGGCGGCCCGCTCATTTGCCGTGAGCGGGATGTGGGGATCATAGGTGCGGATCAACTGCTCGATGCGCTCCTGGGTAATCACCACTGGGTTGAGTTGGTGCATCTCGCGCACAATCGTCAGCAGTTCGCGGCGGGTGCGGGGTCGCCGCCGGTTGTGCTCCCAGTGCTGGATGCGTTCGACGGGCGGGGTGTCATCCTCCGGCCCCTGGATCCAGGCCGCGACCTGGGACTGGCTCAACCCCAACAGCTTACGCAAACCACTGAGTTGTCCCCCCAATGTGGCCGGGTCCACAGCCCCGCCCCCTGGCCCACCCGGCGATCGGACCGGGCTGGCCGGATCACGATTGGTGGGGGGCGGGGCCGTGGCGATGGCGGTCTGGGTCGCGGCCACCAGGGCAGCAGCAGTAGGATAACGGTCGAGCGGTGCTTTCGCCAGGGCAGTGAGCACAACCTGCTCCAACGCCGGGGGCAGATCGGGCACCCGCAGGCGCAGGGCAGGTGGCGGGTCATTGACGTGCTGGAGGACCACCGCAAAAGGCGTCTCCGCCTGGAACGGCACCTGCCCAGTGAGCATTTCGTAGAGCACCACGCCTAGTGAGTAAATGTCGGTGCGCGCATCCAGCGGGCCGCCGCGCCCTTGTTCGGGACTCATGTAGGCGGGGGTGCCCGACCAGTGCCCACTGCCGCTGCTGTTCGCCCCACTCAGCAGCTTGGCGATGCCGAAGTCGGTCAACAGCGGCTGGCCGGAGGCAGTGAACATGATGTTCTGCGGCTTGACATCGCGGTGGATCAGCCCCTGCTCGTGCGCGTAGTCCAGTGCACCGCCGATAGCCGTGATGATGGTGCCGACCTGATCCAACGGCAGCCGCGTGCCCATCCCGGCCTGCTGGTCGATCATCTGGCGCAGGGTCGGTCCCTCGATCAACTCCATGACCATGAAATAGATGTCGCCGACCACATCAAAGTCAATAACCTGCACAATATGGGGATGGCGTAAGGCGGCGACGGCGCGGGCCTCGCGGGCAAAGCGGGCGCGGCTATCGGCTTGCTCCAGCAAGAAGGTGTGTAGGACTTTGACCGCGACCGCACGGTCGAGCGAGGGTTGGTAGGCCTTGTAGACTTCGGCCATGCCTCCGTGGCCCAGGCGTTCGTGAATCTCGTAACGGCCCAGCATTTGGCCAGTCAAATCGCCCATGCGGATGCTCCCATGCGGTGGATCGCCACCGCGGCGAACCGTGCCAAACAACGGTCGTTGCTGAAGATTGTAGTCTGGGAACGAGGGGTGTTCGAGGGTCCCGCAGTTGTGCCAGTACCGCCTGCTGTGTATTGCTGATTATACCATAGTTTACCATTCAACAGATAGTTGATCAGACAGTGGTTGAGGAATATCCTACCTGATTCGTGCAGAGACCTCGTGACGGAGTGCCTCTCGTCGCTTGTTGGGGGGTTGTTGGGGGTTATGGGTGGTATGTTGGGGGCGGGGGAGGCAGCATGGCCCCTTATCTGTAGTCTCGCGCGCCGCCTACAATGCATTAAGCTGTACTCTCGCTTTGGAGGTTTGTTCGTTAGACCGCTAGCACGGCCTGGTGTTGCCCGTGGCACCGCAGTAAACATCTGTTCGAGCCTTTGGGCATCAGTACAACAACCGTTGTACAGCACGACTGCCAACGCTGGTGGCAGCCGTGCTGTTGTATCGAGGGTACTCAACAATCGTCGGCCAAAGCAAAGTTACAATCCTTGAAGGAGGATGATTATGCATACGCGCCTTTTTGCCGTTCGATTCCTGATCCGTTTATCTCAGACTGCCTTTCTTCCTCGACCCCACCGGTTTGCAAGAGGGTGTGCGCCGCCTGGCGGCAGCCTGGGAACAGTACGCGCCAATGGCCGGGAGTACCCGGCGGACTCTGAAGGTGGTCGTCTGAGGACCGAACCCCGCGCCCTGATCCTCGGGAACGGGATGGTGCAGCTCACCACGGTGCTCGGCACGGCGGCCCAGCCCCATCGCCCGCCCGCGGTCGGTCGCCTGCCCGTCACCATCCTGACCACCGCGACCTTGCTGCTCGCCTACACCGTCTGCATGGGCGGGGGCCTGGTTGGCGGGACCCTCAATGCGCCGCGCTATGCCCCCGCCCCTAAGCGGATCTCGAGCAGTACGCCGATGCCGACCAACACCCCACCGATGAACACGCCCACCGCGCGACCGCCGTACACGCCCCGGCGCACCAACGGCAGATCGGCCCTGCCTCCGCGCCCGCGCCTTTATAACCGATGCGTTTGGAACAGATTCCCGCCAGGAGAGGCGGAAACAATGCTTGTGCCCCCGAGACGGTCGTGCTATAATCAAACCGCAATGGACGTACCTTACATGCAGGGAGCCAACGCATGCCGGAACCAGCGAATAATCTGCCCGTCCAGACGACAAGCTTCGTCGGACGCCAGACTGCCCTCACCGCGGTAGAGCGGCTGTTGACCGGCCACCGCCTGGTCACGCTAACCGGCCCAGGCGGCACTGGCAAAACACGCCTAGCGTTGCAAGTAGCAGCCACCGTGGCGTCCCGCTTCTCCGACGGTGTGTGGCTGATCGATCTGGCTGCCGTAAACGATGGCCGCCTGGTGCTGCAACGAGTGGCGTCAGTGCTAGGAGTGCACGAGGAACCCAACCGGCCGCTGGTCACCACCCTGGTGGCCGCGTTGCAGGCGCGGCAGATGTTGCTGATCCTGGATAACTGCGAGCACCTGGTAGCAGCCTGCGCTGCGCTGGCTGAGGCGCTGCTCCCGGCCTGCCCGCAGGTGCATGTGCTCGCCAGCAGCCGCGAAGCGTTGGGCAGTCCGGGCGAAGTCATCTTCCGTGTCCCGTCGCTCTCGTTGCCCGAGGCTGCTGCTCTGCCCGGCGACTCCGCAGCGCGCCACTTGTTGGACGCCGAAGCGGTGTGCCTCTTTGTAGACCGTGCCCGCGCAGTCCGCCCCGGCTTTGTGCTGACAGCGCAGAACGCCGCAGCGGTGCAGCAGGTCTGCGAACGCTTGGACGGCATTCCGCTGGCGATTGAGCTGGCGGCGGGCCAGGTGCATTCGCTGGCGGTGGCGCAGATCGCCGTGCGGCTCGACGACCGGTTCCAGCCCCAGGCGCGCAGTGGGCACTTGACCCTGCCCCGCCAGCAGACCCTGCGTGCCACGATTGATTGGAGCTATGACCTGCTGGATGTGGGCGAACGGGTGGTGCTGCGCCGTCTGGCGGTGCTGGCGGGGGCCTGGACGGGCGATCTGGCGGCGGAGATTTGCGCCGGAGAAGGGCTGGAGGCTGACGCGCTGCACGCCGGGCTGGCGGCGCTGGCCGCCAAGTCCCTGGTGGTGGAAGAAGCCCAGGCGGGCGAACCGCGCTATCGCCTGCTGGCGATCATTCGCCAGTACGCCCGCGACAAACTGCGCGAGGCGGGCGAGGAGGAATGGGCGCGCAACCGCCACCTGGAAGTCTTCCTGCACCTGGCCGAGGCCGCGGCATCGCAGTTGCGCGGCGCGCAGCAGGCCGTCTGGCTGGCCCGCCTGGAAGCCGAGCATGATAATTTGCGGACGGCGCTGGAATGGAGCATGGCGCGGGAGGATACCGAAGCGGCGCTGCGCCTCGGCGGCGCTTTGTGGAATTTCTGGTATGTACGCTCCCACCTGAGCGAAGGCCGGCGCTGGCTGGAAGCTGCCCTGGCGCTCGGCCCCGCCGCGGCGACCCCCTGGCGCGCACAGGCTCTGCGCGGCGCGGGCGTCCTGGCCTATATGCAGGGTGATTATCCCCGCGCAGTGGGCCATCTTGAGGCCAGTTTGGAGGCGCAACGGGTGGAAGGCGATCCCTCCGGCATCGCGCGCGCGCTGAACAGTCTGGCCGCCGTGTTGCAGGACCAGGGCGAGTACCCGCGTGCCCAGGCCCTCTTTGAAGAGAGCCTGGCCCTGGCGCGCGGCCTGGGCGACGATCCGGCGACGGCGGCCACGCTGGGCAACCTGGGCCTCGCTGCGCGGGAGCAGGGAGCCTATGATCAGGCCGCCGCCTTGTTGGACGAAAGCCTGGCGCTTTTCCGCGCCCAAGAGGATATGCAAGGCATCGCCAACACACTGACCAATCTTGGCGCGGTCGCCCTCTATCGGGGTGATGCCACACGGGCGGATGTACTCTGCCGCGAGGGGCTGGCGCTGTGGTGCGAACTGGGCGATCAGGCGGGAATGGCCCAATCGTTGGAGCAATTGGCCGCCGTGGCCGGGGCACAAGGGCAGGCCGCCCGCGCCATGCGCCTCTGGGGCGCCGCCGAGGCGCTCTGCCAGGCCATCGGTGCCCCGCTGCCCTCTAATAACCACCCCTATTATGAAGGGATGCTGGCTGCCGCTCGCCAGGCGCTGGACGCGCCCGCCTTTGCGGCAGCGCAAGCCGCTGGCCGCGCCTGGCCTCGGGAGCAAGCGCTGGCCGAGGCTACGCGGTCCCCTGATACAGACAGCACGGGAGCTTCTGCTGTTTCAGCCCTGTAGTGTGCGGCAACCTCATCCGTGTGCAGCTGAGTGCTATGCCGCCCGGGCTGGTCGTCATGGATGCTGCCGCCCCGCCCATCGCGGCCTTTGGGCTGTCCCTATGACATCTACCGCTTGGTATTGGAGTGTGCTGCTCGATGCCCTGGTGCGGACGGCCGCTATTGTCATACGACCCCTCCTCCTTCACGACCCGCTCCAAATGCGCCTAATTGAGGATCCATCGCCGCGCCAGGCCCTCTCTCCCCACCCTTCGCATCTATACGCTCGGCGCACGCGTGCGCCAGCGGGGCTCGAGCAGCAGTCCGGATTCTTGCGCTGTCATCCCCTGTGTCCACTAAACCAGGGAAACCCACGCGGGCGCTGATCAGGACACCCGCTTGTGGAGGGCGTTGCTACTTCGGATACAATTTCCGCACCTTACAGGGTTGAACAGGATGGTGAACGGCTCGCCGTTGTAGGCCTGGCTCTTGGCCCCATTATCGCACAGGCCGCCGCCGCAGGCGCCGAACCAATGCACGTTGAGCGTCTGGCCGCTGTTGGTGATCCAGAACTTGGCAACGCCGCTGGTGTTGGGGTTGAAATAGCCGACATATTCGGTCAATACCCGCTGCCAATGCGCGTGATGGCGGATCAATAGCTTGTCCAAAGCCTCTGCACGAACTGCGCTGACCCAGCGCGCGGCCAAGGCAGTGGCGATGGGGGCCTGGTAGGGTGTCCGTAAGATCGCGATGCCTTCAGCGACGAACACGCGCTCGCAGCTCGTTAGAAACTTTGCGTCCCGATCCTGGATCAGAAAGCGGATGGGCAATTGCCCATCTTGTAACATCCATGTTAGCTGACGAGCTTGCTGGGTGACCCATTCCGCCGTTGGGTGCGCCGTGCAACCGGCGAAATGCACCCGCTGGCTACCGATTTCGCTGAAGAAAAACAGGTAGAACGTCTGCAACCAGGCGGTTTCGACAATAAAGAAATCGCAGGCGAGCAACTGCTGGCTGTGGTGGGTGAGGAACGTGCGCCAACTGCTACCTTGTTTGGCGCGTTCTGGTGCGGGAGGAACGTGCCGACGTTGGAGTATGTCTCGAACTGTGGAGCGCCCAATCTCGTAGCCCAGTTTAAGCAACTCGCCCTGCAACTTGCCATAACCCCAGGGCGGGTTCTCTTTGGACAGTCGCAGCAACAGCGCCAGCAGTTCAGGATCGGTGGTTGGTCTACCGTACCTAGGGCGGCTATGCTCTTGGCGTCGTAGAATCGCGATTTGCGGGGTGCTAAGGCTCTCTGAGCCTCTCAGCAAGGGTTCGCCAGTAGTATCACTACAGGGCGGACGCTACGATCTTGCGCAGCTGCCCCCGCGTGGCGTTGTTGGGGCGGAGGTCAGGGCGGTTGGTCGGCGCGACGCATAGCTCCCCCGCCCCGCCACAAGGATAGCCGCCGATGATCCCTAGGCGGGACAGCCGCTGTACCCAGAGATGGAACGTACTCCCCGCCAGCACATGTGGGAACTTCCTCCCCGCCAGCAGCGTCTAAAGGCTAACTGGATACGCAACCCGCCGCGCCGCTGCTAGAGACAAGGCCCAGCGAGCAACGACTGCCTGCCCCCTGTTGTGGGGATGTGCAGAAAGGAGTCACTTGTGATGGTACGGACTCGTTCCTTCCGGCTTGGTCTCCTGGGACTGGGGCTAGCCTTGCTCGGCGGGCTGTGGGCACTCAGCACGTATTATATGGATCTGCCGCAGCATGTGGGCGCGCCGGAAACGCTGGTGCTGGGGCAGGACCGCTTCGCGCCCGGCAGCCTGGCGGCGCTGCGCGTCATCGTGCGCAATCGCCTGGATGCGGCTCCGCTGGCCGATGCACATGTTACGGTCGCCTTGCAGCCTGCGGGCGGCACCGCCCATCCGGTGTTCAGCGGCGTGACCGACCCCCAGGGCACCACCCAGGTCGCCTTCACCATCCCAGCGGACGCGCCGACGAGCGCGACGCTGATTGTGAACACGACGGTGCGGGGCGGCACCACCCACATCGAGCGGCCCATCACCCTAGAACGCAGCTATCGCGTGCTGCTCAGCAGCGACAAGCCCCTCTACCAGCCCGGCCAGACGATCCACCTGCGTGCTCTGGCGCTCAGTAGTGGCGACCGCCGCCCGGCCCAAAACCAGGCCCTGGAACTGGTCATCGCCGATGGCAAGGGCAACAAGGTCTTTCGCCAGACGCTTACGACCTCGGCCTTCGGTGTGGCCGCCGCCGATTTCCCCCTGGCTGCCCAGGTCAACACCGGCGCGTATAAAATCACCGCCAACCTGGGCGACACTGCCTCGGAGAAGACCGTCACCGTCGCACCGTATGTGCTGCCCAAGTTCGCGGTCAAGCTGACCACCGAGCGCCCGTTCTACCTGCCGGGCGCGCATGTGCGGGGTACGCTCCAGGCACGCTATTTCTTCGGCAAGCCGGTGGCCGGCGGGGCCGTGCGGCTGGGGGGCACCAGTTTCGACGTGGCCGGGCAGGAGGTGGTCAGCCTCCAGGGCACCACCGCTGCCGACGGCAGCTACGCCTTCGAGTTTGATCTGCCCCGCTACATGGCGGGCAGCGATCTGGATGCGGGGGGCACGCGCCTGGCCTTGCAGGCCGACGTGACCGATCAGACCGATCACACAGAAAGGGGCACACTGGACCTGCCGGTGGCCGCCAGCCCGCTGGTGATCGACGCCGTGCCGGAGGGCGGGCAGTGGCACGCGGGCGTGGACAACATTCTCTACGTGCTGGCCCGCACCCCCGACGGCGCACCCGCCGACGCCACGGTCGCCGCCACCTTCGATGGTCAGTCACAGACCGCCCAGACAGGCAAATACGGCGTGGCCGAGCTACATTTCACGCCGCAACGCCTGGGGTCGCCACTCATCATCACGGCGCGGGATAACACCGGGGCGGAGGCCCGCCGCGAGCTATCCACCGGTGGCACGGCGGCTTCCGACACCGTGCTGCTGCGCCCCGACCGCCCGGCCTACCGCGTGGGCGATACCATGCGCCTGACCGTGCTGACCACGCAGTCCACCGGCACCGCTTACCTGGACATTGTGCGCGACGGCCAGACGATCAGCACGCGGGCAGCCGCGTTGGAGCGCGGTCAGGCCCAGATCGCCGTGGACCTGACGCCCGATCAGGTAGGCACGCTGGAATTGCATGCCTACCTGATCCGCGCCGACGGCCAGATCATCCGCGATACGCGGCTGGTGCTGGTCGATAGCGCCGCCAACCTGGGGCTGACCCTCACGCCGAACCAGGCGACCTACCGCCCCGGCGACACGGCGGGCCTGGACGTGGCCGTGCGGGGCCTGGACGGCCAGGGCACCGAGGCCGCGCTGGGCCTGGCCGTGGTGGACGAGTCGGTGTTCGCCCTGGCCGAGCAGGATCCCGGCTTCGCCAAGCTCTATTTCTTGCTGGAGCAGGAGCTACTCACGCCGAAGTACGAGCTGCATGGTTTCCGGGTGCCCGACCTCAACGCGCCGCCTGTGTCCGACCCGGCCCAGCGGGGCGCGCAGGATGCGATAGGCAGCGCCGCGCTGGCCCAGGCTCCGAGTGCGGCCACCTTCGATTTGCAAGCTAATTCCTACGATGAGGGCGTGCGCCAGGCCACCGCCGAGCAGCAGCGCTATTTCACCACCCTGAGCGATGCACTGACCTGGCTGCTGGTTGGGCTGCCGCTGTTGATGATCGCCCTGAGCGCCATCGCCGCCTACCGGGAAGAGGTGCTGACCAACAGCGTGGCCCTGACCATCGTCGGCCTCATCCTGGGGGTGCCGGGCGCGGCTCTGATCCTGGCCGGCCTGCTCCAGATGGTTCCCGGCCTGCTGTTGCCGCTGCTGGCCGTCGGCGTGCTCCTGGCCCTGCTCTGCGCGGTCCTGCTGATCGGCTATATGCAGCGCCAGGGCGACCGGGCGCTGCTGGCGATCTTCGGGTTGTTCGGCGTCTACCTGCTTGTGTGGCTGATGCTGCCCGGTGCGCAGGCGCACGCCGACGGTGCGGCGCGCTTTGGGATCGGTGGCTGGCAACTGCTCTCCACGGCGTTGCTGCCGCTGGGCCTGGGGCTGCGCGCGGCCAGTCTGGCCGCCAGCGGACGTGGGCGCCCGGCCCTGTTGAGCCTGGCTGGGGGCTTGCTGCTCCTCGGCCTGCCGCTGCTGGTCGGCTACGGCCCGATGGGTGCGGCAATGTCCGCCCCGCTCAGTAATGCTCTGCTCACCAATCAGATGCAGATGTCGCCCCATATCGCCCTCGGCAGGGCCGCAGCCGCCCCGACCACCACTACGGCGGCAGCAGCACCTATGCCGGCGACCGGGAGTGCGCCCAAGGCGGACGAGCAGCCGAGCACGGCCCCGCCTCGGCTACGCCAATACTTCCCGGAGACCATGCTCTGGCTGCCCGACGCCATGACGGATCAGGCTGGGCACTTGCACCTGGATGTGCCGGTGGCCGACAGTATCACCACCTGGCGCATCACCGCCCTGGCCTCGACCCAGGATGGGCGGTTGGGCAGCGCCACCGCCCCATTGCGGGTGTTTCAGGACTTCTTCATCGACCTGGACTTGCCGCAGGCGCTCACCGTGGGCGACGAAGTGTCGGTGCCGGTAGGTGTCTTCAATTATCTGGCCGACGCCCAGACGGTGCGCCTGACGATGGATCAGGCCGATTGGTTTGAGTTGCGCGACAGCGGCAGCAAAGAGATCACCATTGCCGCCAACGACATCGGCGTGGTCTACTTCCGCGTGCGCGCCCGCACCCACGGCAGCCACGCGCTCAAAGTGACGGCGCAGGGCAGCAAGCTATCCGACGCGATCCAGAAAGACGTGCAAGTCTTCCCCAACGGCAAGCCGATCCTCACCACCCACGGCGACAGCCTGGACGGGCAGACGCCCGCGCACGAGACGATCGCGATCCCCGCCGCGGCCATTCCCGGCACGGCCCGGCTGACGGTGAAGCTCTATCCTGGCGCGCTCAGTCAGGCGGTGGAAGGGCTGGACAGCATTCTGCGTATGCCCAACGGCTGCTTCGAGCAGACATCGTCCACCACCTACCCCAACGTGCTGGTACTCGACTATTTGAAGACGACCCAGCAGGCCGCCCCGGAAATCCAGCTTAAGGCCGAGCAATACATCAACCTGGGCTACCAGCGCCTGACCACGTTTGAGGTGCCCGGCGGGGGCTTTTCGCTGTTCGGCACCGCGCCCGGCGACCCGCTGCTGACGGCGTACGGCCTCCAGGAATTCAGCGACATGAGCCGCGTGCATGCGGTGGACCCCGCACTGGTCCGGCGCACCGCCGAGTGGCTGCTGACCCAGCAGCAGGACGACGGCTCGTGGCAGCAGCAAGCGGGCTTCCATGAAAGCAACCTGACCAACCAGACCGCACCGCTGCCGGTCACCGCCTATATCATCTGGAGTCTGGTGGATAGCGGGTTCGCCCAGGATTTGCGGACGGCCCGCGGGTTGGACTACCTGCGCCAGCACTGGAGCGAGAGCGACGATCCCTACGCGCTGGGGCTGGTCGCCAACGCGCTGGTCGCTGCGGATGGGCAGGCCAAGCAGGGCGCGAGCGGGACAACCCAGGCGGTGCTGGATCGCTTGGCGACCCTGGTCCACCGAGACGGCAAGGACGTGACCTGGCAGAGCACGGGTGGCACGTTCATGGGCGGGGGTGGCGCGACGGGTGACGTAGAGACGACCGCGCTGGTCACGCTGGCCTTCCTGCGCGCCGGGCAGCACAGCGACTTGGCGCAGGCGGCGCTGGGCACGCTGGTGCGCCAAAAAGACTCCTTTGGCACCTGGTACAGTACCTCGGCCACGGTCATGGCGCTCAAGGCGTTGCTGCAAAGCGCGCGCGGCAGCACGACGGCAGATGCGACCGTGATGGTGACCCTGAACGGCGGCACGGCGCGCACCGTGCGCATCACCCCCGAGAACGCCGACATGGTCCATCAGGTGACCTTCGATGACCTGCGCCCCGGCACCACCAACCAGGTGGAGGTACGCCTGGCCGGGAAAGGCACGCTGCTCTACCAGGCGACGAGCGAATATTATGTGCCCTGGACCGAGCCGGTGGGTCAGGCACCCCCGGCTCCCGATCCGGTGACGATCCATGTCACCTATGATCGTACCCAGATGGCGGTGAACGATATGGTCACGGCGACGGTGACCGTGCAGTTGAACGCGCCGGGAGCGGCGGAGCAGGCGCTGATCGACCTGGGGGTGCCGCCCGGCTTCGCGGTGCAGACCGCCGACCTGGACGCGCTGGTGGCCCAACAGGCGCAGGCGGGTAGCGCGGGTCCTGTCGTCGCCCGTTATGAGCTGACGGGCCGCCAGGTGCTGGTCTACCTGCGCAATCTGCCCGCCGGCCAACCGCTGACCTTTCACTACCGGCTCCAGGCGCGCTTCCCGCTGATGGCGCAAACCCCCGCCAGCCAGGCGTACGACTACTACAATCCCACGGTCACGGGTCACGACGCGCCCCAGCAACTGGTCGTGCAACCCTGACTCAGGCCGCCGGGACGGCCGACGGACAATGGGTCAAGGGCAAGTAGCGCGACCCGGCCGAGTTGGAGCGGATTTTCTACAGCCTGCGCTTCTAGGGCTTGGTCAAGCGCTTCGGCTATGGGCAATTTCGGCAATGGCGAATCTACGGGGAGCGAGGGCTGGTGGGGCACCAGGTGATCAGCTGGCTTTCCCAAGAGCGGCTGACGGTAGAATTTCGAGAGGAGCCGGTGGCGCGGTAGCGTCGGATCTTGGCGCACGCCTTCTTTTGACGCCTGAACTGACACAAAGGCGTCGCAAACCCAGGATATCATGGCGAATTACGCGGCGATCAGCATTTCTTGCAGAGCATCAAAACGCTGCCGGAATAACCAGCACTATTCACGCAGGCTTACTGTTTCATTCGCTCTAGTTCGGGCGCGGAAGTCGTGGCGCTGTTCATCAAAGGTGCTGCAAAACCCATCGGAGAGTTGAGTGCGGAAGAGTATGAGCGCGTTATGATGGTGTGCCGCGCCAGTCAAGAAGTGACGTTCGCCTACGGCATCGTCTAGGACTTCAAAACCCTCATGCGCCGGCGGCAAGCCGATCAGTCGGCCAGTTAGGTGAGCGTAGCGCAGAACGAGCGGGGTGCCGGAGCTGGTCAGTTTTGCCCGGGGGTGCTGCGCGACTTCCGGGCGGTGCAGGCGAGGCTGGAGGAAGACGACAGTCAGGGGCCGGTCGAAGGCCAAGTGAATAGGTTGAAGCTGTTGAAAGGCAGGGCTATGGTCGAGTGAACCTCGACCTCTTACGCCTACGGGTGCTCTACGCTCGCTGACCTCCGGATCAGCAGATCTGCCTGTGAACCCCGATGGGACGACAAGCCAGACTGAGTATGCGGTGATCCCTTTGCGTGGGCTACTTACGCTATCGGCGGGGTCCGGTCTCAATAGCAGGTTAGAGTTGTTCTTCCGCTAAGTTAATGATCCGGATTCAGCAAGCAGAAAGATCGTGTCGCAGGTTGAACTGGAAGCCATTGGCTACATATTTGGCTACATGCTCACGAACGAGAGCTTTAATATCAACAATCAAGGCCCTAATTCACACTTCGTATAGCTATATTTCGGTGCTCAGGATTAGATTCGAATTGATGACTTTGCGATTTTCAGTCGCCGGGATAGGCATCTATTAGCATCTACCATGGTCCATCGCGTGCCTGGAATAACTCTTTTTCTTCCAATTTCGTCTACAAGACTCATAGTTGTCGACGGGTTTGGCTGTAGACTTGGCTGTATA
>JBBSEL010000006.1:0-18966 GCA_038239755.1 Chloroflexia bacterium
CCGCCCCCACCGCTGCCGCTGTCCCCCCCACCACCGCTCCCGGCGGCCCCGCCGGACACGACCGCCCCGGCGGCCCCGACGGCCACCACCGCGATGGCCGAATCCACCGCCACCACGGCAACCGCCAGCGGCGGCAAGGTCAAGGTGGGGCTATCGTTCTCGGACTTCGCCACCGAGCGCTGGAAGACCGAAGAGCAGGCGATGCGCAAGCTCCTGAAAGCCAAGGGCCATGAAGTCCTCACCCAGGAAGCCAACCACGATGTTAAGCTCCAAAACGACCAGATTGATAACATGGTCAGCCAGGGCGCGAAGGCCTTGATCATCGTCGCTGAAGACGGCGATGCCGCCGTCACCGCCGTGGACTAAGCCGCTGCCGCTGGCGTCAAGATCATCTCCTACGACCGGCTGATCAAGAGCGCCAACGTCTCGGCCTACCTCTCCTTCGACAATATCGAAGTGGGTCGCCAGCAGGCGATGGGGGTGATGAAGGCGCTGGGCATTGACACCTGGGATGTCGCCGCCAAGGGCAAGGCCAAAGTGGTCAAGCTCGGCGGCTCCCCGACCGACAACAACGCCATCTTGTTTCGCAAGGGCCAGGATGAAGTCGTCAACAAGTATGTCACCGACGGCAAGGTTGAAGTGGTGGCCGACCAGTGGGTGGACAACTGGGACGCGGCCAACGCATTCAAGCTGATGGAGAACATCCTCACCGCGCAGAGCAACAAGATCGACGCCGTGGTCGCCTCCAACGACGGGACGGCCCTGGGCGCGTTGCAAGCGATGAAGGCCCAGGGCTTGGCGGGCAAGGTGCCGATTTCGGGGCAGGACGCGACGGCGGACGGCAGCAACAGCATCGTCAAGGGCGACCTAACGGTGTCGATCCTCAAGGACATCCGCAACCTGGCCCCGCTGGCCGTGGATATCGCCGACAAGCTGCTGACGGGCCAGACGGTGGACGGGCTGAAGAACTTCAGCATGGCCGAGTTGACCAACGACCCGAGCAAGAAGGGCGACGTGCCCTGCCTGTTCCTGCCGGTGGCGCAGGTAACGAAGGACAACGTCTACGATCTGGTGGTCAAGAGTGGCTTCCAGAGCTATGACGATGTCTACCGCGATATACCCGCCGACAAGCGTCCGGCGAAGCCGTAAGGCGTCAGACCGGGTCATGGTTCCCGGCACGCGGATCGCTGAAACCGGGCGGGGGATGGAGCACTCCTTCATCCCCCGCCCACCCCTCTCCCCGCAACATGCCGGTGCGCCACCCCCTGATCCGCGATTAGAGGAGGTGCCCGTGAACGATGATATCATCCTCGACATCCGCAACGTGACCAAACGGTTTCCGGGGGTCACGGCGCTGAATGATGTCTCCATCCAGGTGCGGCGGGGCGAGATCCACGGTGTGTGAGGCGAAAACGGGGCGGGCAAGTCCACCCTGATGAAGATCCTCTCCGGGGTGTACGCCTACGGCACCCACGAAGGCTCGATCCTCTACAATGGGCAAGAACTAAAGCTCATGGATCGCGCCATCCGCCAGGCCCGGCAGTCCAGGATCGCCATCGTCTACCAGGAGTTAACCCTGGTTCCGACCATGACCGTCGGCGAAAATATCTTCCTGGGCAAAGAGCCGGTCGAGAACGGCGCGATCAACTGGAATAAACTCTACTCCGACGCCCAGCGGCACAGCATAGTTCGCTGGAGTTGGCAGCTTGATCAAGCCAATAATGAGCCGCAGCACGAACTGCAAGGCACGGAGTAATGGTTGCAGACAGCGAGTAGCCAAACGCCAGATTAGAGTGCCTCGTCGACGCAGCAGCAAGTACTTGATGTCACAGAAATATCGCCCGCTGGATCTAATCATCCCCCGGCGCGGGCGGGCCCTCCCCTTGTTGCAAGTCGTCTACAATCGGGACGCCTTACCCGCCGGGCAGAGCCAAAAGCAACTCGAAGAAGCGGCGATCTTGGCCGTGGTGCGCGCCTTACCCCTCGGCATCACCCCGGTGGTGCTGGCCGATCGCGGCTTCGCCCGGGCCACGCTCTTGACGTGGCTGGAGCAGCAGGGATTAGACTATGTCATCCGGATTGATCGCGGCACGGTGATCAGCCCGGCGCGGGGCCCGCGCTGGAAACTGGGCGAAGAAACGATCACGCCCAGTGATCGGCAATGGCATGCCCACGTGCGGTATGGCCTATACCATGATCGCCCGCGCGAGGGGTGGTGCAATGTGGCCTGTTGTTGGCGCACGACGGCGCGCCAGCAGGCGAGTCGTGGGCACCGTCCGCCCAAAGAACCGTGGTATTTGGCGACGAGTCTGGGCAGTGCGGCAGTGGCGGTGGCCTGGTATCGGCAGCGTTGGTGGATCGAGCCGAGTTTTCGGGATACGAAAGGGCGCTTTGGGTTGGCGGCCACGCAGGTGGGCCAGGCAGAGCAGTTGGGGCGGTTGGTGGTGGGGCTGACACTGGCCTTGGCATGGCTGACGCTGGCCGTGTTACCCGAAGTGCGGGCGAAACCGCGCAACTGGGAGGTGGCCGTGGCGCAATGGGGCCAGGCCAGCCTGATCAAGTTAGCCTTAGAACTGTTTGACCGCTTGGGGCGCTTACCGCCAGCCTGTCTGCCCCAGGCTCCTTAGCTGGTGGGTATGGGTGAGATCATCCCCGCCTCTTGACAAGTTGCAAATAACAGCTATAATGATTGAAACGTTTCAATGAAACGTTTCAATCACTATAGCGGGTTGAGACAAAGAGCGTCGCATGCTGATGGATGATACGCAGGATCCGGCACTGTTGAAATCGGGCAAGCGCGCGACGATACGCGACGTCGCACGGCTGGCGGGGGTGGCGGTGGGCACGGCCTCGCTGGCGCTGGCGGATAGCAACTCGATCGCGCCCGCTACCAAAGACAAAGTGCGCTCAGCGGCGGCCCGACTGAAATACCAGCCCAGCGCTGTCGGCCGGGCCTTGCAAGCCAAACGAATGAATGCGGTTGGCCTGATCGTGCCACACAGCAGCCAGCACGTCTTCAGCCACCTTTACTTCATGGAGGTACTGGCCGGCGTCAGCGAAGTGCTCGACGAAGCCGGGATGACCCTGGTGCTTTCAACCTCTTTGCGCGAGGATGAAGAGGAGGAAGCCTACCTCAAGATTACCCGCTCGCAACTCGTCGATGGTGTGATCCTGGCCTCGGCGGCGCTGGCCGACAAGAACATCGCCCGTTTGCAGGCCGGCTCGCATCCCTTTGTCTTTATCGGCAACTACCCGCTTGACGCTAGCGTACCGGCGGTGAGCATCGACGATCTCAACAGCGCCCGCAGCGCAGTCGCGCACCTGATCGGCCATGGGCACCGCCGGATCGCGCATATCAGCGGCCCGCTGCCGCACCTCTCCGCCGCCGACCGCTTCGCGGGCTATAAAGAGACTCTGGCCGCTGCCGGTTTGCCGTTCCGGCCCGAATACCTTTACGAGGGTGAGTACGGCGAAGAGTCGGGGCGCTCCGGTATGCGCGCGTTGTTGCAGTTAAGCGAGCCGCCCACCGCCCTGTTCGCCGCCAATGACGAAACGGCGGTCGGCGCGATTGAAGTCTTGCGCGCCAACGGCATCGTGCCGGGCGCCGCGTTCCCCATCGTTAGCTTTGACGACGTGATGATCGCCCGCCTGCTCACCCCGCCGCTGACCACTATTCGCCAACCAATGCGCGGCCTGGGCGCTGCGGCGGCGCGCCTGCTGTTGGCCTTGTTGAACAATGATCCAGATATCGCCCGACAACAACGTCTGCCAACGGAGCTGGTCGTGCGCGGATCGTGTGGTTGCCCGGCTTAACCGGGTGATCAAAGGAGGTGCTTAAAACAGGCACAAACGCCGCTGTTCCGGCCCGGGCTGCGGAACTTACGCAGCCGGTATTGGCCCGTTCGGCACGACCACATTCATCGCCTGGCGCCTGAAAACGCGCGTCTTCATCGCAAGGGTCATTCCTGAAAAGTACTTTCGCTTAGGAGGAAATGCAATGTTGCGGACCAAGAAGAACTGGTATTTTGTATTTGCATTATTCGCGCTGGTGCTGCCGCTGCTGGCAGCCTGCGGTGGCACGGCTGCTACCCCGACGACCCCGGCCAGTAGCGGCGACAGCGGCGCGGCCACGGCCACCACATCCTCGGGCAGCGCGCTCGGCAACAGCGGCGCAAGCACCACGCTCACCTTCTGGAACGGCTTCACCGGCTCCGACCGCGCCGGTATCGAGGGCATCACCAAGAAATTCACCGATGCCAACACCAATATCAAGGTGAACATGGATATCCAGCCGTGGGACACGCTGATGCAAAAACTGCTCAGTTCGATGTCCACCGGCACCGGCCCCGACGTGGTCGCGATCCACTTCCAGTACATTCCGCAATATGCTAAGAGCGGCCTGGTTATGGATCTTAGCTCGGAAGTGAAGCAGGGTGGCGATCTCGATCCCTCGACCTGGCCTGCCGCGCTGAACGATCTGCTGCAATACAACGGCAAGTACTACGCCTCGCCGCTGAATTATGCCACGCTGATGTTGTACTACCGCAAGGACCTCTTCCAGGCGGCTGGCATTACCGCGCCGCCGGCCAATTGGGACGAGTGGCAAGCCGACGCCAAAAAGCTGACCAAGGCAGACGGCAGCCAGTACGGTCTCGCCTTCGGCGAGCACGAGACGATCCAGAACTACCCGATTTTGATGTGGGAAAACGGTGGCGACCTGGTCAAGGATGGTAAGTCGGCCATCGCCAGCCCGGAGAGCCAGGCGGCGCTCAAGACCTGGACCGATCTGGTCAAGACCGACAAGATCAGCCCGGTTGGCCTGAGCGGCGCCGAGACCGATAAGCTGTTCGAGACCGGCAAAGCCGCGATGGAGATCACCGGACCCTGGGCCACCACCGGCTATGACAAAGATGGCTTTGCCTACGACGTGGCGCCGATCCCGGCTGGACCGGCGGGTTCCTTTACGCTGGCCGATACTGTTGTGCTGATGGTCAACGCCAAGACGCAGAACAAGGATGCGGCGTTGCAGTTCGTCAAATACTGGAACAGCAAAGAATCGCAGGTTTACCTGTCACAGCAGACCGGCTTCCCGCCGACGCGCACCGACCTGGCGAACGATCCCGGCCTGGCGCAGAATAAGTGGGTGCCGAAGTTCGCCGCAGTAGCGCCGCAATCGAAGTTCTACCTGCCCGGCCTCGAAAAGTTTTCGCAAATTGATACCGACGTTTTTGTACCGATGTTGCAGTCGATCACCCTCGGCAAGGCCACGGTGGCGGATGCAACCAAGAGCGCCGACACGCAGATCAACGACCTGCTAAAATAGCAGACCGGAGCATCGTCTGGCGGCGCCTTGTGGCAAAACAGTGCGCCACCAGATGATGCGCCAACGATGCGGCGCCGCCGGTATAACGCGCGTCATGGTTCAACGATGCTTGACAGTTTAGCAGCACGGCCAAACGTCTGTAGGATGGGGCGCCGCCCTGGAATGCTTGCCGCTGGTACAGCATCCATCCGAACAATGCTGCGGTTGGATTAACCGCCAAAACTTGCCTAAGGGCAAGCATTCCAGGGCGGCGCCCTGTCCTACAGACTCCGGCATCTCCGAGCCTTCGCAACTGTCACGTTTGCTGCCGCGCTGGCTGAACCATGCCCGGCTCTGCAACACGCGCTACAGTGAGCGTGCGCTCGCTGGAGCGCAGAGGATAAAGAATTGTCCAAGCTCCCGCTAGCCGCTGCGGCCAGCCAAAGTCGCGGAGGGCCAGAGTCGCGCCTGACGACGTTGCGGCGCGAGATGAGCACCCGCGAGGCGCGCTCAGCCTACCTTTTCCTGATCCCCAGCATGGCGATCCTGGCCGTGTTTGTCTTCTGGCCCATCGTGCAATCGTTCCGGCTCAGCTTTTTCCACTGGACTTTCGGCGGTGCCGCGCAAGAGTGGGCCGGGCTGGACAACTATACACGGCTCCTCGGCGACAGCCGGGTCTGGAACGCCTTCCGCAACACGCTTTATTACACCGCTGTGTCGGTGCCGATCGGCGTGGTGCTATCGTTGTTGCTGGCGCTGGCGCTCAACCAGAAGTTGCCGGGCCGTGGACTGCTGCGGGCCGCGTTCTTCCTGCCTGTGATCGGCTCGTTCGCGATCATCGCCATCGTGTGGAGCTTCTTGTTCGACCCCGATATCGGCTTGCTCGCCTACTGGCTCAAGGTGCTGGGGGTGCCCGTAACCGGGTGGCTGCGCGACCCGGACTGGGCGATGCCGGTGGTGATCCTGGTCAGCATCTGGAAAAACATCGGCTTCAACATGGTGATCTTTCTGGCCGGGTTGCAGGGCATCCCCGCCAGTCTTTATGAAGCGGCCAAAGTTGACGGCGCCACTGCCTGGCAGCGCTTCTGGAAGATAACTTTACCTCTGCTGCGCCCCACCGGGCTGTTCGTGCTGGTTAACTCGATCATCGGCGCCTTCCAGGTCTTCGATCCGGTTTACGTCTTGACGCCCGGCGGCGGACCCTTGCACAGCACCGAAACCGTGGTTTCCTACATCTACCACCAGGGCATCGAACTGATCGACATCAGCTATGGCGCCACTATCGGCGTGATCCTGTTCGTCTTCGTGCTGGTGTTAACCCTGTTCCAGCTACGCATCTTGCGCTTCCGGGAGGTGGACTGATGAGCCAAGTTGTAGAAAGCCCGGCCCGAGTTGGAGCGGCGACAGCTATGGTCGTGCCGCGTCCACCGCAGCGCGGCGCGTGGTTGCGCTGGCTTTTGTTTGTTGTGCTGGCGCTATTCGCGGCGGGGATGGTGTTGCCCTTTGTCTGGATGGTCCTCAGCGCGTTCAAGCCCGAAAACTCGATCGTGCGCTTCCCGCCCGCGCTGTGGCCCGATCGCTGGACGCTGGATAATTTTGTCAATATCTGGCAGCGGGTCCCGTTTGGGCGCTTTTTCCTGAACAGCCTCTTCTTCGCCGGTGGCGTGACGCTGGTTTCGCTCTTTTTCGACTCGTTGACGGCGTTCGTGCTGGCGCGGCTGCGCTTTCCCGGTCGTGACCTGATCTTTTTGTTCGTGCTGATCGCGTTGATGATCCCTTTTCAGGTGATCTTCATCCCGCTCTTTGTGACCGTGCACGACCTGGGCCTGCTGAACAGCTTCGCCGGTTTGATCATCCCGCGCGCCACCAACGCGTTCGGCATTTTCATGCTGCGGCAGTTTTTCCTGACCCTGCCGCGCGAGCTGGACGAAGCGGCGCGCATCGACGGGGCCAGCGACTTTTATATCTACCGCCGCATTATCCTGCCACTGTCCAGCCCGGCCATCGCCACGCTGGCGGTGTTCCACTTTATGTACAACTGGAACGACTTTTTGTGGCCGGTGCTGATCACGTCGAGTACCGACATGCGGACCCTGCCCGCCGGGCTGGCGTTGTTTATGGGCCAGCATATCGTGGAGTACGGCGTGATCATGGCCGGGTCAGCGCTGGCGCTGGCGCCGTTGTTTATCGCTTTTCTGTTCGCGCAGCCGTATTTTGTGCAAGGCATCGCCCTGAGCGGGCTGAAGGAGTGAGGAGTGGCTACTGAAACAGACGGCGACGACGACGCGCTGTTCGGTCTTGCGGCGGGCGGCTTCGCCTGGGCGACCGGCATCGAAGACACCTTTATCGGCCAAACCGAGCGCATCGGTGAGCGGGTGCTGGACGAGTACGCGCTGACGCACCACTATACCTACTGGCGCGAGGACATTGACCGTGCCGCCGCGCTGGGCGTTAAAGCGCTGCGCTACGGCATCCCCTGGTACAAAGTGGAATCGGTGCCCGGCGTGTTCGATTGGTCCTGGACCGACCGTGTGCTGGAGTACATCGCCGGCAAAGGTATCGCTGTAATCCTCGACCTGATGCACTATGGCACGCCGCTCTGGCTGGATAACCAGTTTCTCAACACCGCTTATCCCGAGCGGGTGGCCGCTTACGCCGCCGCCGCCGCCAACCGCTATGGGCGACTGTTAAAACACTATACCCCGCTCAACGAACCCTGGGTTACGGCGGCGTTCACCGGGTTGCACGGTATCTGGCCGCCCTATCTGCGCGGCGACGATGGCCTGGTTAAGATCATGCGCCAGGTGGCGCGCGGGATGACCCTCACCATCGAGGCGATCAGGTCGGCGCATCCGGCCGCGCTGATGATCAGCGCCGATGCCGCCGGGGAAACGATCGCCGATACCCCTGAGCTACAAGCCCTGGCGACTCACGCTTCGGCACGAACTTTTCTCGCCAGCGACCTTGTAACCGGCAAAGTGGGGGCCGATCATCCGCTGTTTGCGTGGCTGCTACGGCATGGCATGAGCGAAATTGACCTGGCCTGGCACAGCAGCCGCCCGGCCAATATAGACATTATGGGCGTGAACTACTATCCCGAGAGCGGGGTCGTTGGCCTGCGCGACGTCAACGGCGTTGCCACCGCTTACCGCAGGCGCGCGGGCGCGGCAGGCATGGAGCGCGCGCTGCGTTCGTTTGCCCAGCGCTACAACCGCCCGGTGATGATCACCGAAACCAGCACTAACGGCACGCTTGAACTGCGGGGTCAATGGCTGGCCGAGTCACTGGCGGCAATTACACAGATACGCGCCGCGGGAATACCAATGATCGGCTATACCTGGTTTCCGATGTTCGACCTGATCGACTGGTCTTATCGCCAGGGCGCCCGGCCCCTCGAGGAGTTTTTTGCCCGGCTGGGTCCCAGCGTGCTCGATCCCGATCAGCTCAAGGCGATGATCAACCTCATGCGCTGGACCACGCTGGAGCAGTTGCCGCTGGAAGCCTTTATCGCGCCGATGGGTCTATATGAACTGAAGATGCAGTTTGACGGGACGTTCGCACGGCTTAGCAGCCCGCTGGTTGCGGAATACAGCCAGGCCATCACTGCTGGTCCGCAAACTCTTGGCGAAGTCGCGACGCAAATAACTCTGGTGGGCGCTCACTCCGCGTGATAAAGTTTTGTGGAACCCTGGGCTGCAGCCTATCTTGAACAGATACCGCGATATCGAGCTGTCAGCACAATGACCAGAGATAGGACGCTGGAGCAAAGATCCCGGTATGGGAACTGACTCCGCTGGTCTGCGGAGGCGAGGTGTTGCTGCGCGATGGGCAAGACATAATCCAAGCGCCCAAGTGTGTGCAGCCAGTCAGGGTCGATAGGCGGCGCCAGCCACGCAGGGTCGGCCTCGGCCAGTGAGTTGAGCGCGGCACGGACAGTCTCACCACCGTTGAGCAGGCGACTGAGTGAGCGCACGGCAGCCCGCACAGGGGTGGAATCGGTGCGCGCGCGACCACGCGCTTTGAGCAAGCCCCGCTCCTGCAGGCGTTCGAGCCGTGGGTCGCGCAAGAGCAACTCCAGACCACCAGCACTCAGGCGGGGGCGAAACTCCGAGAGGACGGCAGCATCAAAGCCGGGATAGTACAGAGGTACGGCGAGGGCATCCTTCCAGGTGAGGTGCCCACGCACGCTGTCCGCCGCTGGCTCATCGCTCAGACCCGCCATGAAGTGGAAAATGGTGACGAAAGCAAGGCGCGCAGGATCGCTTGCGGGCGGGCCGGTCGGGGAAAACAAGGGGGCGAACGGGGCATTAGCATAGAGCAGACCAAACTCATCGGCAATGCGTATAAGGGGATGATTTTTGGGGAAAGAGGCACGAGCAGCCAATTCGGTATCTGCGGGCACAATGTAGAGGAGCGGCGCACGCAGGGACAGAGCAAGCCTCCGGTCGGGCGATAGTCTGAGGGTCGATTAGGGCGATCTTACGCCAAATATCCCGGACTGCCACGCGCACTAAGTCCCTGCAAGGCGCTCAGTGAGGGTTCGCCAGCGGTATCATTACAGGCCAACATCGTCATGGACGCGCCCGACGAGATGGTGGCGATGCGGGCCAAGGCCCTAGGCCAGGCGGTGGAATCCGCGACCGCCGCGACCGAGCCTTGATCAGCACCGCGGCGCTAGGGAAGCACACCGACGCCGTGATCGAGGCGATTGACGGCCTGATTACCAGCCGCCAGACTAGGGCCGACGCCCGCCGCGAGGCCGAAGCCGCAATCACCCAGAACATTGCCAAGCTGCACGCCGCCAACGACCGGCTGACCCTTGCCGCTCAGCAAGCTGCCGCCGACCTGCGGTAACGATCCCCCATCTCAGAGCCGGGCGTAGTGAATCATCGCTGCGTCCGGCTCTGCCTTTTCCATCTCTGACATTTCTAAGGCCAATATGCTGCTGGGGCGGTGCTCTTATCGCGCGGCCTCTTCATAGGTCAGAAGGGGAATACGGGCATTGCTTGAGGCGCGATAGCGGACCTGGGCGGCCAGTTGCCCAGGCCGCATCCCGGCATGGAGCAACTGCGCCACCCCTGCGGCGGCGATTGTTTCGGCCAGCGCCGTACCTGGACAGGCGTGCCCACCACTCCCGAAGGTGAAGACCCGCCGCTCGGCCCGGAAGATGTCAAACGCTGCCGGGTGCGGGTTGGTTGCCGGATCTCGGTTAGCGGCGGCTAATACGACCAGGATCGACGCATCGGCCCGTAGCGCCTGGCCGCCGATAGAACTAGCCCGATCCAGAAAGCGGCGCGTGTTCTGGATGGAGGCGTCATAGCGCCCGACTTCCTGGACAACCGCCCGCAGCAGGGACGGATCGGCGATCACCCTGTCCTGCACGGCGGGGTACGCTGCCAACGCCAGCAGGGTGTTGCCAATCAGCCCCGCCGTCGCCTCGTAAGCTTGCGATAGAAAGCCGATGGCATTGGCAATAAGGCGTTCCTCTCCGGCATACCCGGCCCGTTGCGCTTCCTGCGCGAGGCCATCGAGCAGCCCGGCAGGCCTGGAGTCGCGGGCGTGGTGATGGACCTGCATCAGGTCAAGCAACTGGTCTGCCGCGTTGATACCTCGCGCACGCTGCTCGGGGCTGCTCGTCGGCACAAGGCATCGCACGAAATCGTCAATCCATGCGGTCATCGGCATGAGCCGGTGCGACGGCACGCCCAGCAAGCTGCCTATCACATAAACTGGCAGCCGGAACGGGAAGTTGGTCAATTGATCCCCATCTGGCGCAGATTCGTGCTCGGCGATGAGCCGCGCCGCCCAGTGGTGGCTCTGCTCGGCGACCTGGGACATCTCCAGTGCGGCCAACGTCGCCGTCACCGCCCGCTTGCCGGGGGCATGGCCGGCACCATCGTCCATGCGGACGAGATAGCCAAAGATGGCAGCGGCAGGCGACCCCAGCAACCAGTGCGGCACCGGCTCGGCCACGGGCCGCACTCGGCAGCGCTCATCGGTTAGGACCGCGGTCACCATCGCTGCGCTGGACGCCACCCACAGCCCCAGCGCCGCATCGTAATACAAAGGCCGGGTCTCCACCAATTCGGCGTAATAGGGATAGGGATCGGGATGGGTCACTGCCGCGATCGGGTTGGCCGGAGGGATCATCAGCTCTCCTTAAGGTCGGTGTGCGGCGGCCTGGTGCCGCATTGGCGCGTGAGCGAGCGACGACTCCGCCCGCTTTACCACAACAGGGTCGGCGCCATCGGCTGTATCGCCGGATAGTATTGGGGGGCTTCGCGGCGATCAAACATGCCATAGGCCCGGATGACTCGGACGAACCGACAGCGCGGCGCCACCGACGGTTCGAGGGCGGCGAGGGTCGCCGCGTGCCAGGCCTGGGCCGCAGCGGCGTTACGCCATCCGGTGAGGACTACCGAACGGCCAGGGTTATATATGCTCACGAACGATTCACCGATCACCCAGCCGTCAGGTGTGTCGTCGGTGGTCACTACCTGGAGCAGGGCGTTGCTGAGGCTCGTGCCGGTTGGTGGCGCTGCGCTTTCGATCAACAGGAGCACCGTGGCGTCGCTCACTTCTGTGGTATCCAACCGCTGGTGCCGCACTTGATACCCGTCGGGGGGCCGGGTGTCATGCGTGATCTCGCCGACCTGCAACTTGTAATTGTTGAACACCAGCGTCCGCCCTTGCTCCTGGACCTGATGGTGCAGGGCATGGGTGCGCCAGCGGATCAATGCTTTTTCATCCCGCCAGGTCGAAAGGGAAAGAACCCGCCCGGCAGTGCGGGTACTCGTGAATCGCTCATTATCAATAAAGCCGGCCACCTGCTCCAACTCCGGGCGCAGCAGCTTGCCAAAATCCAGGTATTGCTGGTGCTGGGCGGCATGGGGCTGGACTTCAAAGACCACGAGGAACATCCTTGACTCCTTGTTTTACCGATACACTTCGTTTATAATCGAAGTGCGCTCGTAATGGTGAGTAGGTGACCTCTCTATTCTACCAGGCGAATCATTCGATGGAGGACGAACGATGAAAGCAGACCCGAACTTCGCGCAGGTGGCCGGACTGGTCGGGGATCCAACGCGCGCGGCTATGCTGGCTGCGGTGCTGGGCGGCCAGGCGCTGACGGCCAGCGACCTGGCCGCCGGAGCAGGAGTATCGCCGCCGACCGCCAGCGCGCACCTGGCCCGCCTGGTCGCGGGGGGTTTACTCTCAGTCACGGCAACGGGGCGGAATCGTTACTACCAACTGGCCGGTCCCCAGGTGGCACAGGTGTTGGAAAGCCTGGCGGCGCTGGCCTCCCCGGCCCAGGTCACGTCGCTACGGCAATCCGACACGGCGCGGGCGGTGCGGTTTGCCCGCACGTGCTACGACCATCTCGCCGGGACCGTCGGTGTGGCGTTCACCAGCCGGTTGTTGGAACGCGGGCTGCTGGTCCAGGAGGGTCCCACGTATCAGGTCACTGCGGCGGGCTGGGGGTGGATGGAGCAGTATGGCCTCGATGCCACGCCGGTGCGTCAGGGCCGCCGCGTGGTGGCCCGCGCCTGTTTGGACTGGAGCGAACGGCGTTATCACGTCGCCGGGGCCTTCGGGGCCATTCTCACCGAGTGGATGTTCACTCAGGGCTGGCTGACCCGCATTCCGAGCAGCCGCGCTGTGCGGCTCACCGCCGTCGGCTGTCGGGGCTTCCAGCAGGAATGGGATTTGTCTTTTGAGCAACACCCGCCCCGCTGATGCTGACCGCTGCCTCGCCCCGATCACCGGTGCCGCGTCTGGGGCCACCCCTGTGCCCCCGCGCCCCCAGCGGCCCGGCACTTGCTCACACACGCCGCCCAGCAGTTTGCGGGCACCTTCAGAGATGACGGTACGACCCTCACCGCCCGCTGGGAACACGCTTTTGACCTGACCTATACCCAGGTGGGATAGGGAATAAGACCGCCTCTTATGCCCGCAAACCCGACCCACCACCCGAATGAGCAGTGGGGTGCAGGTTTGGGGTCCGCGCATGAGCGACCCGGCCTCCCCGCATCGGCCCGGGTTATCCAGACAACAGCGAATAGGTGCGGGCCGACGTGTTGCTCCGTCTCTGGCAGGCGCGGGTCGCCCGGTTCGATGAAGGGGTCCAGGACTAGGCCGCTGAAAATCAGTCTTGCTCCACCAGATCCGGTCTACTTAACTCCAGCAACCGCTGTAGTGAGCAGCTACGGGCCAGGGGCCGGGCTAGGGTAGGTCTGGGCGTATCGCCGCGAACCATATTTGCGCGATCTGATCATAGCCCTGCGCATTGGGGTGGATGCCGTCCTCAGCCAGGGTCGCCGGGTCGGTGAAGATCGTCGTGTGGTAGAAGTCCACTGTGGCGGCCCCATACTCCGCGGCTTTGGCGCTGATGGCCGTGTTGAACGCACTGGCGAGGCGGGACATGTCCGCGACGCCCTCTGGCGAGAGACTCGCCCCGTCTGGGTTCGTCGCGTACGGGCGCTGCGACTGGTCGTCTAGCAGGGCGATGAAGACCCGCGCCCCGGTCCCTGTCAAGGCGCGCAGAGCCAGGTCCAGATTGTTCGTATATCGGGCCAGGTCCGCCGCTTCCTGGCCGGGACCGCTGTTGTTCCAGAGGTCGTTACTGCCGATCCAGACGAGCGCGAGGTGCGGATGCGCCTCGATGGCCTCGGGCAACTGGCCCTCGACCATCTGCGCCGCGTCCCAGCCGGACTTGCCCAGGTTGATGATGCGCGAGTTGGGTCGGACCTCCGTGATCACCCGCCCCAGACGCGCCGGGTAGCCACCCCCCTTGCCCAGCTGGTCGCCATCCCCTTCGGTCAGGCTGTCTCCCAGGGCAACGATGGTGAGCGGCCCGGCTGGGAGGGGGGCCGGGGTCGCCGAGGAAGCGCCGGTACGCGGGGGCGTCACTAGCGCGGGCTGGGTTGGTTGCGGACGGCTCTCGCTCTCCGGGGGGTCGCTCAGGTCGCCTGGCTCGCCGGGAGTGGCGGCGGTCACAACGACCGGGGAGGGGGTGGCCTGAAGCGCGTTCGGGGTCGGCGTGGGTCCGCTATCCGAGCACGCCCCGAGCAGCCCACCGATCAGGGCAAGAAGCAGAACACGGGCACGCATGGTTCACCTCCGGTAACAGCAGCGCAATAGCCGACAGGGTCGTGGGTAGTCGGCAGGACGACCGCCCGATTATACACGACTATCCAACAACAGCCAAGCCCGCTGCGGATGTCCTTCCCGAACCCATGCCCTGCTTGGTCCCACAGTAGCTGCTGGACCAGCGGTGCCCTGGTGGTCTGGTCATTGCATCGCCCCCTTTGAGAAATTCAGGGGGTCAGGTAACCCCGGTGTGGTATAATCTGGCCTGGATAGCGTAGTGCGCGCCTGCCACCCGGTTTCCGGTAAGTACGGAATAACCCGGATACTGCCGTTTCTGTGGGTCAACGGCTTTATATGCACCGGTGTATTCGCCTGCCGTGGACACAAAGGAGATCGCTGATGAACGTGCGAACGACTCGGGCCGTGGTGTTCCTGCTCCTGACGCTACTGGTGTTCGCGGCCTGCGACCAGCCGCCCCCGCCCACTGCGACTCCCGCCCTGGTCCAGGGCACCGTCACTACCCAGGAACTCCAGGCGACGATAACGGCCCTGCAAACGGTGGTCGCGGCGTCTACCGTGGTCGCACCCGCGCCAACCGCCGAGACGCCATCTGCGGCGACCGCTGAAGCCTTGGTCGAGACCACGCCCGAGCCTGCGGTCACCGCTGACGCCGGGGCCGAAGCGCCGACTGCCGAAGCGCAACCAATGGATACCCCCGTGGTGCTGCCCACCGGGCCAGCGGTGGTCCTGGCCGGGCACCCCCGCCTGCTGGTCCGCCCCGAAGACCTGCCGCGACTCCGCTCGTGGGCCGTCGCCAGCAACCCGATCTATCAGAACGGCCTCCTGCGCGTGCTCGAACAGGCTAAGGCCGACATGGACTCGGGGATCGCTGTCCAGCAGGACAACGGCGGCACCCGCTACACCGACTACCCGAATGAGATGTTCGCGGAACTGTTCGCCTTCGCCTCCCTGATCAGTCCCGATGAGGCAGCCCGCCAGGATTACGCCGGGCGTGCCCGCACGATGCTCATGCGGATCATCAACGAGGCGGCGAAAGGCGCTGCCGAGGGCCAGCCCTACCGCGACCCCGCCTTTCCCACCAGCGACCGGTCACGGTGGCAAGGCGAGGCCTACGGGCTGACGGTGGACTGGATCTATCCTTATCTCTCCGCCGAAGACAAGTCCACCATTCGCCAGGTCTTTCTCCGCTGGTCCGAAACAATCGTAAACGCGGGCTACCATCACCCCGAGCCGGTCGGTCTGGTCAATGACCCGCAACTGGTCGCCGACAAAAGTGTCGCCCGGTGGGCCGTCAATAATTATTTCGGCGGCAACATGCGGAACCTGGGCCTCATGGCCTTATCCTTTGACACCGCCGACGATCCGGGGGGAGACCTGGGCAAGTACCTGAACAATGCCATCGGCGCGCGTCTCTATATGGTTGATTATATGTTGCGTCACGACGACGCCGGGGGTCTTCCGGCAGAGGGGTTTGAGTACGGCGGAGCGCAACTCGGCTACATTCTGCAATTCCTCACGGCGCTCCACACCGCCGGGCAGTCGGACCCGGCCCGGTGGGGGCCGCAGGTTTCGATAGACAACCCCTTCTGGGACAGCTTTGTCAGCGGCTACTTGCATTCGTTCAGTCCCGCACCCATTGAGCATCCCGAGTTCGGGACGGTCTTCCAGGCGGCTTTCTACGGCGACGGGGAAAAGTATCTCCCGCCGCCCGAATTCATGGAAGCGTTCGGGCCGTTCGCCCTGTACGCTAGAGCGACCGGCAACACGAAGCGGGTGGACCAGCTACGCTGGATCGAGACGAACATGGCCCCCGGCGGCGCGGCGAAGCTGCTGGAGCGCGCCAATGACAGCTACAGCTTCTTCAACGCCATACAGTACTTCATGCTCTTTGATCCGAATGCCGGGCCGCCCCCCGACCCACACCAGTCAGAGCCGCTCAACTTTTACGCCGCAGGCATCGGTCACCTCCTGTCGCGCACCGGCTGGGACCCGGGCGCGGCGTGGTTTACGTACAGCCTCGGCTGGTCGGGCATTGACCACCAGCAGGCCGACGGCAATAACTTCGATTTCTACCGCAAGGGGGAATGGCTCACGAAAGAGCGCGTGGGCTACGAGTTATTCACCTCCGACTACCACAATACACTGGCCGTGCAGAACGGCATCCCGGATCGCATCGTGCCTGGGGAATATCTCGACATCTCGAGCAGTCGCGGCTCGCAGTGGCTGTTTGTCAACAACGGGGGCCAGCAGCTCGTGCATAGCTTCGGCCAGGGATATACCTACGCGCTCGGCGACGCGACGGGTCTGTATAACTCGGACTATGAAAGCATCAGCGACATCACCCATGTGAGCCGTTCCATCGTCTGGCTGCAACCCGACCACATTATTGTCTACGACCGGGCGTCGTCCAAGACGGCGGGGCGCTTCAAGCGATTCTGGCTGCAAACGCCGACCCTGGCGGTGGTCGCGGGCCAGCGCGCGACGATGACGACAGCGCACGGCCAGCAGTTGTTCACGACAACGTTGCTGCCCGAGGATGCTACCGTGGCCGCGGAGACCGTGGATGCCTACGGCGCGGAAAATACCGCGCAGGAAGAGCCGATGAAGTATCGCCTGCGGGTGGAGGCCCCAGGCGGGCCGCAAACCGTGCGCTTCCTCAACGTGTTGCAAGGTGCGGATGCGGGAGCGACCCCCGACGCAGCCAGCCGGGTGCGCAGTACGAGCGGCACCGCTTATGCGGGCACGGTGGTGAAAGGGGTGGCCGTGCTGTTCCCCGTGGATCTGGGCGGCCCCTTCGCCAGCCTGACCTACACTGTCCCGGCAGGCACGACCGCGCACCTGATCACCGGGCTGGTCCCGAACGCGGGCTATGACGCGACGGTGCAGAACGCCGGCGGGGCGGTGCAGGTGCGTTTGCAACCCGGTCGCCAGTACCAGGCGGACGCGGGCGGTGTGCTGGTGCTCGGCACCCTGCCGGGTAGGCCCTAGCACGCGCACTGTAGGGGCGGCGCCGCAGTACGGCAGGTTGTGTTGCAAGAAATGAGGATCTTGGGTTCCGAGGAAAAGAGGGCGCGCAGCGGCCAGAACCCTACTGATCAGGCAGCCACCGGCGGCGGCGGGAATACTTCGCGACCCTGAAGACCCCGGCGATGGGATCTGTTCCCACAGGAGGGGACAGCCCACCGCCGCTCGCCGCTACACCCGGCCTTGACACCCTACGGCCCCCCTGCTATCATAGGGTGCAAGTCCCCCGGCGTGCCCCGGGACCACGTATCGGGCGTGGCCCCGCGCCGAGCGCGCCATCGCCTTCAGGAGGCGGCGATGCACCACCCACCGACCCGCTGGCGTCTGGCGCTCGGGGGCGTCGCGGCCCTCACCCTGGTGATCCTGGCCCTGCCGCCCCCACTGGCCCCGCCCGGCACGCCCGGCCCCGCCCCGGCCCCGGTGCTCGGCTTCGAACCGAATGCCGGGCAGAGCGATCCCACCGTGCGTTTTCTGGTGCACACGGCAGGCGGTACCCTCTTCGTCACCCCAGACGGCCTCACCCTCACGCTCCCGCCCCCTCTCCTGAAGGCCCCGGCCTCCCGTGACGCGCCAGCGCCGCCAGCCCTCCCCCATGGCGCGGCTCCCGCCCCCCCGACCGTGGTCCGCCTCGCCTTTCTCGGTGCTAATCCGGCCCCCGCGCTCGGCGGCCACGATCCCTTGCCGGGGCACGTCAACTACTTCCTCGGCGCGGATCCGGCGCACTGGTATACCAACCTGCCCGTCTACGCGAGCGTGCGCTACGACGATCTTTATCCCGGGATCGCCCTGACCTATCGCGGCGCGCAAGCCGGGTTGAAAGGAACCTACACCCTCGCGCCGGGGGCCGACCCGACCCGGATCCGCTGGCGCTACACCGGGGCGACCGACCTGACCGTGGATGCCAAGGGCACGCTGCACCTCCGCGCCGGGGCCGCGACGCTGACCGAGCAAGCGCCCCTGGCCTGGCAGACCCGCGCCGGCCAGCAGGTCCGGGTGCCGGTTCGCTACGTGCGGGCGACGGACGGGAGCCTCGGCTTTGCCCTGGACGCCTATGACCGGACACGCCCGCTCATCCTCGATCCGACCCTGACGTATTCCACCTACCTGGGAGGCAGTGGGGAGGAACAAGGCTGGGGCGTCGCCGTGGACAGCACCGGCAGCGCCTACGTCACCGGCTGGACGGCCTCCAGCAACTTCCCGCAGGCCAACGCGTACCAGCCGGGCTATGGCGGCGGCAGCTATGATGCCTATGTGACCAAACTAAACCCGGCGGGCACGGCCCTGGTGTACTCGACCTTCCTGGGGGGGAGCCTGACCGAGGAGGGGATGAGTATCGCCGTCGATGCGGCAGGCAATGCCTATATCACCGGGCGGACCAATTCGGCCAACTTCCCCGTGCTGAATCCCTTCCAACCGAGCTGTCGCAGTTGCCCGGGCGCCTTCGACAGCTTTGTCACCAAGCTGAACGCCAGCGGTTCAGCGCTGGTCTACTCCACCTTCCTGGGGGGGTCCGCCAGTGACGAAGCCAA